>CAMIWY010000037.1 GCA_946402595.1 uncultured Clostridia bacterium | reverse complement strand
TGTTCTTTACATAGTCAGCGTGTCCCGGGCAGTCTACGTGAGCATAGTGTCTGTTAGGTGTCTCATACTCTACGTGTGCTGTCGAGATCGTGATTCCTCTTGCCTTTTCTTCCGGAGCCTTGTCGATCTGGTCGAATGCTACGTCTCCGCCAAGTCCATACTTTCTGTTCAGTACGGATGTGATTGCTGCTGTAAGAGTTGTCTTACCGTGGTCAACGTGGCCGATTGTACCGATGTTGATATGCGGTTTGGTTCTCTCATATTTCTGCTTTGCCATTGAACTTCCTCCTTCAACTAATAACGTTATTCTTTGAATTTTTACAAAAGTATAGGGACAAGCGTCCCTGTCCCTATGCGTTTAAGCGCTGGAGCTGTTGAGCAGACTCGAACTGCCGAACCTCATCCTTACCAAGGATGCGCTCTACCACCTGAGCTACAACAGCGCATAGCATTTAGAGTATACAAAAACGCCCCCCTTGTGTCAAGAATTTCCATTTGTTTCTGAGATAAACCAAAAGCCCGCGGCAGACCCTGCAAGGCCTCTGACGCGGGCGTTTATTCTGTACTGCTAAGTTCCCGTAAATGCCGCCGGAATCATCCGGTAAGCGCATCCGGTTACTAGTACTTGTAGATCCTGGCTACTGCTTCTGCTGCCGGGTGGTTCGTCGTGCTGACCATTTCCATGACCGCAGCCCTGCTCGTCGTCACCGTGCAGCCCGCATCGCGCAGCCTCTCAACAGCCATCTTGTGATCATGGCCGTTCCTCGAAGCACAGCAGTCTTCAATGACGGTGACCTCGTATCCCTTCTTGACGAAGTCGAGCGCCGTCTGCAGAACTGCAGCGTGAGTCTCAAGTCCCGCGATAAGTACGCGGCGAGCCGATGTCGCTGCCATCATGTCCGCAAAATCCCCGGAACCCCAGGCCGACAGCTCACGTCTCACGGAAGTCTCCGTTCTGTCCGAGCTGAGGATCTCTGCAGCCTCGCTCATGAGCTTTCCGCCGCCCGCCAGCTCAGTGACATATACCGGCAGGTCAAGCCGCCTGATGCAGGAGGCGAATCTCGCGGTATTTCCGGCAAAACGGTTTCTCATCTCGATGCCGGATGCGGCGTTCTCCTGGATGTCTATGAATACTGCGAGCACATCGTCAGACGAGAATCTGCCCTGGAGTTTTCTCAGGGCCACGTCATCAGAGTTGCCGGTGCTGAGCGGTGTGATCGCCGCAAAGCCGTATCTCATGCAGTCGAGGTCGTATTTCAGGTCTGCTTCAGTTACCGGGTCGCCTGTTCTGCTGAGCATGCCCGGCCCGATCTCAGAGGACTTCCCGGCCGACGGCTTGCCGTCGAGGGAATGCTGTGCCAGCTGGAAATCCAGCGGACCGTCCCAGACGAGCTCGTCCGCGGTTTTGCCCTTATTGTCGCCCGCAGGTGAGAAGGTATATTCCTCAGCGTAGCCAAAAGGCGCCACCTCTGCGAACCTGAGGCCTCTCACCTTCCATGGCGGCAGGTCTGGCGCATTGACGCTGAGAATGGTCGCCGGACTGAGAGTGTCAGATATCTCCAGCAGCTTAGGGATGAGGCTTATGGTGTAGTCAAAATGAGTGGCTTCGTGTGTCCCTACAGACAGAGCGATCGAGCGGACTCCGTTCAGGGCTCCTTCACGGGCGGCCCCGATCGTCCCGGAGTAGTACGCCGCGATGCCGACATTGGCTCCGAGGTTGATGCCGCTGAAGAGATAATCGAACTCGATCCCCCTGCCCTGGAAGTATTTCAGCGCCCACTTGACGCAGTCGACCGGCGTCCCGTCTACGATGTACGCTTCGGCTGCCCCCGCGACTTCAGTCTTCTCGACACTGACTTCGCGCAGGAATGTGATCGCCATCCCCTTGGCGCTCTGCTGCTCGGCCGGAGCCACTGCGTAGACCTCGCACTTCTCGCCGATCTTCTCCACAAGCGTGGTCAGCCCCCTTGCAGTTATTCCGTCATCATTAGTCACAAGTACCTTTTTCATATCTGTTACCCTGCCTCTTTTCGTGGCTTATCATGTTACAGCAAGCACTGTCATTGACTCATCCATCTACCGGATGCATGGTTTTTACCCATACAGTGCCACTTACAGATTCTTACTGAACCGCTTATTCTTTTTCAAACTTCGAACCCGAAGTCTGCTGTATGGTTCCGTCGTGGAGGACGAAAACAGCTTCAACTCCGTCTGTCTGTTCTATCAGCTTGCCTGCCTCTTCATAGCCTTTGATCAGGCATATGGTGCTGAGAGCGTCTATATCCATTGAGTGGCCTTTTTCGGCGGTCAAAGTCACCGCATCAAGGTCCGTATCCGCGGAGTATCCGGTCTTAGTGCTGAGTATGTGGTGGTAGAGTTTGCCGTCTACCTCTATTTTACGCTCATAAACGCCGGAAGTTACCAGCGTCATGTCGCGCGCGCCGATCTTCCCGACGATCTCCGTCCTGTCAGAGAACGGTGCCTCTACGCCTATCGTGAAGTCGTCATCAGCCGTTTTGCCCCCGATGCAGATCACGTTGCCGCCGAGGTTCACGATGCCTGATGTCACGCCGCGCTCTTCGAGCAGGTCAGCCATCCTGTCGCCGATGTATCCCTTGGCAATGCCGCCGAGGTCGATCTTGGTCTCAGGGTCGGTCAGGCGTACCTTGTTCCCGTCGAACTCGATCCTGTCATAGCCGACGTGCTTGACCGCTTCAGCCAGAGCATCCGCATCCGGGAGCTTTGCGTCCTCAGGGTCCGCGTGGAAGTCCCACAGCTCAGTCACGCCGCCGATGGTTATGTCAAAATCTCCGCCGGAAAGCTCCGAATACCGCACGCCTGCCTTCAGCAGATCGAGGGTATAATCGGAAACCTCGGTCCACTCGCCGCCTGCGCTGTTGATGCGGCTCACGTCGGAAGCCTCCGCAGTACGGCTCAGCGTTTTGTCCAGCTCCGCGCACAGGTCAAACGCGTCGGTGATCGCCTTTTCGGCGTCTTCCTGCATCTCAGATGCCGGTTTTGCCTCGCCGTCCGCAGTCATCTCGTATATGCTGATGTTGCATATGGTGTCGAGCAGATAGTCTTCGCCAGTCACAGGCTCGGTCTTGTCGCTGCTGCAGCCCGTCTGTGTTATAATGACCAGAGCAAGCAAAAGCACAAGGCCCATGGCCCTGAGCATATGACGTATGCCGGTTGTCCTGTATGCAGTGTGCATCGGTGTGTTAGTAAACTCCTTGCCGCAGTGATCCGTCAGGTTCTTTTTCTGAATGATCATCTGCAAATTTTCAAATTAGTTATCGGTCATCATATCCGGATACATGTCATCCGGTTACGCTGCGATTTTATTTAGAATATACACGTAATGAAGCAATACATACGCAAAGCTGACATTATCCTGCTGATAGTTCTAATAATCGCCGGGCTCGCAGCCTCGGCGGCTCTTAGCATGTCCCGCTCTGCGGCTGGCTCTGATGCCAGAGTCATAATCGAATCGGGCGGTGAGCTGTATGCGACCTACCCGCTGTCTGAGGACCGCACGGTCATTGTGCCGTCTCCGCAGGAAGGTGTTTCCGCGGCTGATGTCCCTGATGACAGCAAGCCGGCATCTGAGCAGTTCACCCATTACAATGTCGTAACGATCAGCGGAGGCAAAGTCTCGGTGTCCGAGGCTTCCTGCAAGAATCAGGTCTGCGTGCATCACGGAGAGATCTCGCAGGGCGGAGAGAGCATCGTCTGTCTGCCTAACAGGCTTGTGGTCCGGATAGATCCGGGCAGCTCCGGGGAAGGAGGCGGCTATGACTCAGTCACCTCGTAACACGCGCCCCGCTGCTTCCGGCTCCGGCGGCTCATCACCTCAGCGCGGCGGCTCATCCGCTCAGTTTGTAGCGCGGGTTGCCCTCATGGCCTCGCTGGCTCTCATATTCTCTTATGTTGAGGCTATTATACCATATAATCCGGGCATACCTGGTATCAAACTTGGCATCGCCAATGTCGTCACAGTGATCGCGCTGTATAAGTACGGCTGGAAAGAGGCCGCCTCGGTCAGTGTGATACGTATCATCGTGGCCGGTCTCCTGTTCAACGGGGTATTCGGCATGCTGTATTCGCTTGCCGGTGCCGTCCTCAGCCTGATAGGGATGATCGGTCTCAAGAAGACCGGCCTCTTCTCAGTGATCGGTGTCAGCATGGCGGCCGGCGTCCTGCACAACATGGGCCAGCTCCTCGTGGCGGCCGCGCTTATTGAGGACCTCAGGATATTCTTCTACTTCCCTGTCCTCCTATTCAGCGGCATCGCGGCCGGCATCCTCGTCGGCATCATTTCCACGATGGTTCTGCGCGTGGTGAAGTGAGTGATTGCATTGAGCAGCTGCTCTCCGGTACGCAGGATACTCCTGATAATATGAAAACTAAAGCGGACGGCCTTGCGCCGTCTCTTTTTATTCTACGCCTCGCGGTATTGCTGCTGTCTTGGTCTTCACCGTGGTCCTACTCTGCCGTTTTGCGCTCGATTTGCTGCCATTTTGGTCTTCCCTGTGGTCCTACTCTGCCGTTTTGCGCACGATTTGCTGCCGTTTTGGTCCTCCCCTTGGTCCTGTTCTGCTGTTTTGCGCATGATTTGCTGCCGTTTTGGTCCTCCCCTTGGTCCTGTTCTGCTGTTTTGCACGCGAATTGCTGCGGCGCTGCTCAGGCAGAAGGCCTACCAACTTTTACGAATACTATGACAGCATTAGGTTTTACGACATTTTGGCTCGTTTTGGCAACTCTGCGTTTACCGATAATATTATTATTCCCTAATTCCTGCAATTAAATCCCTTTTTCCGACATGCCTGTTTAATCGTCAACTGCCGCCCTTTAGAATTGCACTATCAGCATGAAGTTTGCCGGTCTGCAAGGTTCATGCCGCGGCTTTATGGCACATCAATCATATTTAGAGGAAAGGAGACATCTGTATGCGTTATTCATGTAAGGAGTCTGTAGAATACGACCTGAAAAACCACTACCGTCTTCGCGACAAATATATGAGCGAGGCTGGAGCCAGATCAGAATACGGGAACTGCCTGCTCAAACGGAAAGCTTCAAGAGGCAAGGAGTACTACTACATAGGACATTCCGGGCAAAAGAAGTTTGAGTACCGCGGGGCAGGTGCTGATTCTGATGTAACGATGGTAAAGGAATATGCATTCTATAAAAAAGCGCTGGAGGTTATTGAAGCAAACATCGTTGCTTTGGAGGGCATGCTCAGTGTATACAGGCAGACACATGCCGAGAATATCAACGAACTGCTCCCGCGCGCATATACATTGCCTCACAACAGCACCATTTTGCTCGATGACCGGGTGGCTTCTGAATGGCTGAAAGACCGGACGCAAACTAAATCGGCGTATCCGGTTTTTGATCCCGAAGGCCTTAAAGTCACTGCTTTTGACGGAATGAAAATGCGGTCCAGAGCTGAGGCCATACACTATGAAGCTTTCTACATTTACAATATTCCTGTTGTTTTTGAATTCCCGTACGATATCGGAACGGACATTCTTCGCCCGGACTTTACAGCCCTGGATATTTACAGGATGCGCGATATCATATGGGAGCATCTGGGCAACTGGTTCCATGAGAATGAGTATAAGCGTAAAAGATATCGCTCAGATTCTGTTCACCGCTGGGATGAGTTATACGAAATCGGATTCCGTCCGGAGGATAATCTGCTGCTTTCATACGGAACAGAAGACAACGTCTTTGACATCCAGTCACTGCACCGCAAAGTATTAGCACTCGCTCTACCTCCTCCTGATTCGGAAACGATTCGCTTTCTTAAGCGCGCCTGAACAGGCAAAACGGACGGCCATATGAGGCCGTCCATTTTTTAATGTCCGATGGTTTTTATTGGGTCTACACGTGGACCTCATATCTACTTTTGCATGCGGTTTGCTGCCGAATTGGTCCTCCCCGTGGTCCTACGCTAACGTTTTGCACATGAGTTGCTGCCGAGTTGGTCCTCGCGATGGTCTTCCTCTAGCATTTTGCACACAATTAACTGCTGAATTGGTCCTTCCCGTGGTCCTGAGCATCACTTTTGCATACGATTTGCAGAGGATCTTACCGCGCTTAAGGCTGTCACTGCGAGGAGCAGGAGCCCGGCGATCAGGTAGATCACGGTCAGACTGTTGGGCCTGCCGCAGATCGCGAGGATGCCGTGCACGATGCTGCCGGCTGTTAGTGTCGCAAGTGCCAGATGGTAGATGACTTCATGGCGTCCGGATGAGGAAGCCATTGCGGCCGCTCCGGAATACGCGGAGACCTCTACTGCTCCAGAAGATGCGTTTGCACCGCGCATGCCTTTCATGTATTTTGCCAGAAACGGCAGTGCCCCTCCGGCAAGTGGTATCGCAAAAGCGTATATCATGAAGTACGAGTAGACTCCGAAGCTGAAGTGCTCGTATACCGCGCCGGCGATCATCAGTACGATCGACACTATGAGGTATATGAATGATGTTTTCAGGTATCTGTTATCCGATGTAGACAATGTCACTCACGCTCCTTTCACTATTGCCCATTCCGCCTGTAGTGTTGTTTACCACGCTGCCGTTGAAGTACATCGTGGACGATCCGCCGCCGTCAAGGTTGTATGCTGTCTCGGCTCCCAGCGAGTCCATGAACTCAGCCAGCTCGTACAGAGAAAGCCCCTCGCTCTCGCTCGTCCTGCCGTCGGATACGACGAAAACGTAGTGGTTGTCGTCGATGATGCCGATCGCTGTACGCGGATTGCTGGCCATCGCCTGGCCGACCTCCTCATTCTGCGAGACAGTGATTTTGCCGTTTTGCACGAGGGCCGGTCCGAAGGACAAAGTCTGTACTGCGCCCTTCTCGATGAGCTCCTGTGCCGTCACGTCGCTCTCGTTGATGATGCCGAAGGAACCGTCTTCGTAGATGACAAGATCCTCCTGATTGTCGATAGCGGTGTCTCTGTACAGCTCGCCGTTCCTGATGACATAGCCCTTCTCCTGGGCTCCGTAGTAATCGCCGTTTACAGCCAGAACCGCATCGACGCTCTCAGCGATTTCCGAAGTCTTCTGCGTAACGTTTCTGCCGTACGAGCCCTGGGCCAGAGCAGTCTTGAGATACGACGAGTCGGTCAGCTGCACGTCGGCTACGTATATGGTCGAGTCGTTCTCGCGGTATTCCTCGAGAGTGACTGTGATGTTGCCGTCTGAGTAAGTGGTATCGGTCGATGTTGCAGTGCCGGAAGCCGACTTGGCTGAAGACGAAGAGCTGCCGGATGTTGAATTGGATGATGAGCTGCTTGCTGAACTGTCCGAAGAACTACCGTGTTTGCCCGGGCCCTTGCCGCTTCCGCTGCTCGGTCCGTGTCCTGAACCGCTTCCCGGGCCACCGTGGCCGCCCGACCCGCTGCCGGACTGCCCGCTGTGCATGTTGCCGGCCTCCGAGTCATCTGCGGTGTCATCAGCCTGATCGGCAGAGCCCTTTTCATCTGTCTGAAGCTCGGTCTGCGAATTCTGGCTGTTTCCGGCGGTCTGATCCGCCACGTCCCCGTATACTCTGGTTATGACGAATGTGTCCATAAAGACATAGGTCGTGAACACCATCAGAGCCAGAACATACGCGAGTGCTGCCTTATGTTTTTTATGCATTTTACCCTCCTGTTATGTTGGCTCACGCTTCCGCGCGGTTCTCTTCCCTGCTGCGGACCGCCCTGAGCTTCTTAGGTCTTACTGCTGTGTATCCGATTTTGAACCGGCCGCTTTCGCTGCGGTCCGCCTCACTGCCACCAGCCCCGCTGCCGTCATAGAATACGACATATCTCTGGACAGTCCAGCTGATCATGAAGAAGAGCACTTCGGTCAGCACCTTGGCGACCATGCTGTTTATGCCGAGCGACGTCACCATGGTGTTCAGAACGAACGTATTGCCCGCGAGTATGAAAGCCGCCAGGGCAAAATACTGTACTGCCGAGGTCGCAACCTTCTTGCCGCTTCTGAAGACGAGTTTCCGGTTGATCGTGTAGTTGGCAGCAGAGCTTATGAGCCTCGCACCTATGTTGGCGAAAACCAGCCCCGGGCCGGTCATCAGGAGCAAAGCGTACATCGCGTAGTCTATGAGGAACGACACGAGTGACGATGCTGAGAATATTGCCGCCTGCTTCGCGGTGCTCTTTATCCCGTTTGCATTCCGGCCGCTTTTACTGCTCATTTCTGCTCCGCCCCTCCCTTCCACATGGATCTGTGCAGGAGATGATCCGCCATGAAGGCTGTTGCCGCCTTTTACCGCATACTTTGCGATTTCCTTATATATCCTGTACGAGTCGCGCACTGTATTGAAGTGGGACGACTTGTTTCCTTCAAGGTAGACCGTCTCGATCTCTATCTCCCTGATAGGGATGCCTCTTCCGGCAAAATCCATGAGCACGTTCAGCTCATATTCGTATCTGTCGCCGCTTACCGCCAGAAGCGATGGGATGAGGTCGGCCGTGAATGCTCTGAGGCCGGTCTGCGTGTCGTAGACCGGAACGCCTGTCGCCAGCCGGAAGACCTGTCTTGTGACCGCGTTTCCGAAGCGGCTTCTTAAAGGAACGCTTTGTGTATTGCCGGATGCATGATTCGCATTTTCTGCGACAGATGATGCGTCATCCTTCTTATTACTGAGTATCCTGCTGCCGAGGACGAGCGCACCCGGGTTCCCCAGTGCGGTGTGCGCCGCCCTCAGAGCATCAATGGCGAGATGCTGACCGTCAGCATCCACAGCCACGATGACGTTTTGATTCTCTTCGCCTCTGATGACCATGAAGTTGTTGATGAAGTCGAGTCCGGTCTTCAGGGCGGCGCCTTTGCCCCTGTTCACATCGTGGATCAGGAGAGTGACCCCGCGGCCTGATTTGCCCGGGAGCCTTTCTGCCGCCTGCTCGAAGAGCTCTGCGTATTCAGGCCCGCTGCCGTCGTCGACTATGACGACATCGAATCCTGTTTTGCCGAGGTCAGCTATGACACCCAGCATCTTTCTGTCCGGCTCATACGCCGGTATCAGTGCTATATATCTTGAAGCCATCGCGGGCCTCCTTTCTGT
>CAMIWY010000036.1 GCA_946402595.1 uncultured Clostridia bacterium | reverse complement strand
TTCAGGACTCCGATTATGATCGCATCTATGAGGCTGGACACGATATAGCTTACAAGTATCCTGTCACAGCGGCTGATAAAGCTCACAAGACTGTTGAACCGCTTTTCAGGCATCAGGGTACTCAGGAGATGCTTTACGCCGTTCTTGAGGTTCGTCTTGGCAGACAGAAGATATACAGAAAGCACGAATGCGATGACCCACTTGACAAGGCTCCTGCCTGCAGCGGCAGAAGCATCCATTACGCTTCCGGCATTCTGGCTGAAATATGCCTGCACCCTTTTTACGATATCTTCTGAAGAGTCAAACAGCCTGTCAGACCTCAGCACTTCGGAAAGCCCCCACTTATCTATCAGATCATGAAGCGAAGCAAGATAGACGTCCATGTTGCTGACCAGCATGATGAGAGAATCCATCAGCTGAGGAATAAGTGTCCTGAGCAGGAATCCAAGCATGAGGATCAGAAGTATGACCGTTGCTCCGATGGACAGCGACCACTTCAGCTTACCCTGCCCTACCTTTGCAAAGACAGTCCTTTCGAACAGCATTGCCAGAGGGTTCATGATGTATGCTATGACGCATCCGAGGATAACAGTGTCGAAATAACCGATGAATGTCAGAAGTCCTGAAGTTATGGATCCGAGGTGGGTAAGAATAACGTAAAAGGCCACTGCAATACACGCAGCGACCGCATATGGATACCATTTTTTCTGTCTGAGTCTATCCTTCATCCGTTTTCCTTACCTAAGTGCCTGCATCCTGAGAGCAAAACGCCTCATCTTCCTTCTGAAGAGCCGCCTCCTGACTGCAGGCGCCCTTCCGTATACCAGATATTCAGCCAGCATCCCCACAGGGATCGCAGCTGCTATATCGATCACTGAATGCTGCTTTACGAAAGCAACAGATATAGATATCAGTATCACAGATATAACGACGAACACCTTCCACGCTGCAGGTGCGTCTTTCTTCTTACACCATACAGATGCTATACCCATTGAGTAAGCGACATGCAGCGACGGACATACGCCGGTCGGTGTATCGAATGCATATATGAATGTCGCAAGGTCACACAGGAAATTGTCCCTCGGCATCACTTCAGGTCTTCCGACCTGTATGCTCGGGTACAGGATATACACAGTCATAGCGACTGCCTGAGTGATCATTATGAATATCTGAAGCCTTTTAAAGCTGTCTATATCATACAGGAAAAAGTAAAGAAGTGAAAGTATCAGCAGCACAAACCAGAAGCAATAAAAGATAAGGAACCATTCATTGAAAGGTATCATGTCGTCCAGCGCGCAGTGTATCACGTGACAGCTGCTGTAAGGGATCAGATTTTCCGTAATGAAAAAGAGCGACAGATAGACCACCCATCCGCCGAGGAGCTTTATATGCGAAAAACGGGGTTCGTTCAGACGTGACAGTCTGAACTCCCTGTAGTCCACTTCGGGTTCTCTGAACCGTCTTTTATTCATACTGAAGCTGTTCGAACCGAACCTGCTCATTCTCCTTATACTCCCTGTTTGTAGGATATTGTCCTGACGGCATGTTAGGATACGGGACCACCGTATGTTCCGGAAGACTCCTTGCGATCTCCGTTATGCCATCCATCATCGCTTTGCTTATGCGTTTTCTTTCCTGCTCAGCTGGTGCGCTGTGATCGTATTTTACCGGCTTTCCGAAATACAGTCTTTTAAGCCTCGGTGCCGTATACATCGGTACAAAGCACACTTCCCTGCCAGTCCTGCGGTAGTACATCTTCGCCACATCGACGAACTTGTCCTGAAACTCCCACACAAGATTGTTGTACGGTACGTTATGCTCAGGGAAGATGACTATATCCGTCCCTTCCTCCAGCTTTCTTACCGTGTCCCTGAATGTTGACAGAAGTCTTATATCATGGTAAACGCCTATGCATTTTGCATTGTTGAATATGCATACAGAAAGCGGCGCTATGATATACGACAGTATCCTGAATGCCCATTTGATATATCCGGGCTTCTCTCCCCAGAAGTCCGTGTAGGCATAATCAGGCACTTCTCTGAGCTTCATCATCTGCCCCGCCGTCCAGGTGCTGTGTTCACGCGGAAAATACAGCTCACAGGAAATCGGTCCGTTCATCTTGGCATGGTTGCCGACAGCGATGAAAGCCTCATCAGGAAGGTTCCCTGTCCCCTCTGACTTTATCTTTGGATAGAAGAGCCATATAAAGAACCGGATGATCCTGTATACCGCATATGTTATTTTTTTCTTCAACTCCGGTCCCCCCGCTTTCATACGATTTCGCTTCTGAAGATAATCACTCCTCAGAAAAGCAGCACTATAATACCACCGCAATCTGAAGGTATCATGTGCTGTCTGAAATACGGGACAAAATGTCCCGAAATTATCCCGCAACTAAAGGCTGCAGGGTATCCGTCAGTTCATCCGCTGCCGCTACTTTATGAGTCCCAGTTTCTTTGCCTCAGCTATGATCTCAGGCATGTCCTTAAGTGAAACTTCGACATCATGCTCGCCTGCGAACGTCAGGAATTCTTTCATGGTTATCTTGCCGTCAGCAAGGATCTCATCCACTTCCTTCTTAAGTTCAGGGTCTGTGTCATACTGCTTTACCAGCTCGTCTACTGTTGCCATGTTCTTTCCTTTCCTTTTCTCCCGTGCTGACTGCACTTACTGTTATGCCGCATCACCGCGGCCTGCTGATATCTATTTTACTCCGGGCACGCAAATTTCTCAATGATGTGCCATGCAGCTCTTATGCCGTCGCACGCTGCCGAGGTGATCCCGCCTGCGTATCCCGCACCTTCACCTGCCGGATATATTCCGCCCATGCTGCTCTCGCCTGTTTCTCCTCTCACGATCCTGACAGGGGACGAGCTCCTTGTCTCAACAGCTGTGACAACAGCATCCGGATCATCATAACCGTGTATCCTGCGGGCAAAATGCGGTACGGCTTCGCGCAGTGCTTCCGCTGCAAAGTCAGGAAGCGAGCCTGTGACCCTGAGAGCCTGCTCCGTATCTCCTGCGAGGAAGTCTTTCATGCTGCAGCGCGGTGGAGTAAAGTCACCGCCCCCGTTTCTGAAAGCGAGTCTCTCGTACTTTTCCTGGAACCTGACTCCTGCAAGAACGTCATCAGAGCCGAAATCCTCCGTCCTGACATCGCACAGAATGCCGCTGTTTGCCGTTCCGCTGTCTCTTCTCCGTCTGCTCATGCCGTTGACACACAGCTCTCCTTCCGCCGTAGTGCACACGACAACTTCACCGCCCGGGCACATGCAGAAGGAATACACGCCGCGCCCGTTCGATGCCCTGTAGTTTATCTTATAGTCAGCCGGAGGAAGCAGCCCCGGCTCCTTCTCAGCACTCAGTGCGTCTGTCACCCTGCCTGAGTTCTCCGGTCCGTACTGTGCGGCATCGATCACTGACTGCGGATGCTCCATCCTTACGCCTATGGAGAACGGCTTCTGCTGCATCCCTATCCCGGCATCGTTTATCATGGCAAAAGTATCCCTTGCGCTGTGTCCGATGGCAAGTATCAGAGCGTCAGTCTCAATGGTTTCAGATGCAGCCGCGCCGGCCTCTGATCCGGTTCCGCGCTTCGCTGCTGTAACATTGATTCCGCAGAGCCGTCCGTTCTCTGTGATGAGTGAATCAAGTCTTGTGTTGAACCTGACTTCACCGCCGAGGCTTTCTATCTTATTGCGGATGTTAACGATCACAGTCCTCAGCACATCCGTGCCTATGTGCGGCTTGGCGAGATACATGATCTCATCACCGGCACCTGCATCGCGGAATTCAGCAAGGACCTGCCTTATGAGGCCATCCTTGATACCAGTCCCGATCTTGCCGTCAGAAAATGTTCCTGCTCCGCCTTCACCGAACAGCATATTGGCATCCGGGTCAAGAACCCCGTTCTGTCTGAACCGCTCTATCGCCTCCGCCCTCTCATCCATTGAAGGTCCTCTTTCAATGATGACCGGTCTGTAGCCAAGCTTTGCAAGCTCAAGTCCTGCAAACAGACCGCACGGACCTGCTCCGGCGATGACCGGCCTCCCTTTCATCTTCGCAGAGCCCTGCTCCGGCGGAACTACTCTCTCTGCGGCTTCATACACCTGAGAGAGACCGTTTACTTTGCGTTTTATCTTCCTGTCCGACGTAAAATCGACCGTATATACAAACTGTATATGCGGCTTCTTTCTTGAATCGATCGACTTGCGTCTTATCTCCCACCGGGAGATGTCGTCCCGTCTGAGTCCTGTCCTGTGAGCGATCAGTCCCGGCAGATCGCTCACAGGGACGTCTATATCTGTTTTTATCTCATTGATCCTGTATTTCATGGGTACATTATACACGAAAACAGCCCGCTTGAAGCGGGCTGCAGCGGTTTTCACCGATTAATATATTCACTTATGACTGTCAGACGTCAGGATAGCATGTGCCGCCCCGATCCCTGTCAGCCATGCATTGCTGAGGTTATATCCTCCGCACATATAGTCTCTGTCCGCAAGCTCTCCTGTTATGAACAGGCCCGGGGTTATAAGCGAGCCGCCTGTGACCGGGTCAAGCTCATCAAGACTGACTCCGCCTGATGTCGCCTGCGCTTCCTTCCAGCCCTTAAGTCTCTCAGGATGGAACGTGAGCCCGTGTACCTGATGGGATATCGCGAGTATGTCGGCATCTGTGAGATCCCCGACTTCCTTCTCAGCAAGATTCTCATCGCATGCTTCTCCGCACGCCTTTTTAAGTACATATCCGGCTATGTTTGCCTTGAGGACTGTCCTGAGAACATCAGCAGTCTTCTCTCCGGAGAAGGCATGCTTTTGTCTGTCTCTCAGAAACTCCGTTATATCTCCGTCAGGGAAAAGATCTGTCCTTACAGCAAAGTCTTCCAGGCTCTCGCCCTTCGACCTGTCATATCTCATATGCCTGGTCATATTGAAGATGCATATACCGGACAGGCCATATTTAGTGAACTGTATCTCACCTGTTTCCATGAACAGCTCCGCGCCGTCAACGGAACACCCAGCATCATCCGTATTCTTAATGAGAGCGACAGTTCCTCTTGTCCTTGTCCCTGCCAGACACACGGCGTCATTCTCATCCCTGCTGCCCCACTCCCTGCATTCCACAGGTGTCAGGACCGGTACAGGAGTCACAATGCTGTGACCAAAACTCCTTGCGATGCCGTAGCCGTCCCCTGTCGTGCCGAACATAGGGCCTGCCTTGCCGCCGCATGCCAGGATGAGATATTCCGATGTGATGGTGCGGGATCCTCTTCCGTCCGCTGTCTTCAGTTCAAAGGAAGTCGCAAAACGGGAGTCTCCTGATGCACACGCCGAAGTGACCTCTGCATCTGTTATGATCCTTGCCCCGAGCTCTTCCGCACGGCTTATGAGAAGCTCAGCTGCATCAGCAGCCGACTCTGAATAAGGATATACCAGTCCGTTATCATAAGTCCTTGTGACGAGCCCGATAGAGGTGAAGAACTTCATTATCTCCGTATAGCCCTCTGCATTGCGGTTGGTGATGTTGCAGCGGCCGTTTCCGGTAGCTCTTATCTTGCGTGCAGGCACATCATTCTTTTCAATGATCACTACGCTCAGCGAAGGATCATTCATCCTGAGTTCTATTGCCGCAGCAAGTCCGGAAGCGCCTGCTCCCACGATGACTGCGTCTGCATATTCAATTATGTTCCTGCTGTTATGTCTGCTCATTTATTTTCCGGTACTGCGGTCCGTACTGCCAAAACCGCCCGACCTTGCCTCATCAGACTCAGCACCCTCCGGAATGTCATAGGTGACGACGATCCCCTGAGCGAACGCTTTGCCCTCAGGCAGAGGTACTGTCTGCTCTGACGGGTTATCCATGCTGATTATTATGTGGCCCTCATTGTCAGAGTCGCAGTAGTCAGCATCGATTATGCCTGCCGTATTGGTAAGTCTGATGCCGTATCTGAATCCGAGACCGCTCCTCGGGAATACTATAAGCACTTTGCCCCTGTCCGCTCCGTCTCTGTCTGTGACCCAGCGGATACCCGTAGCGATCCTGAATCTCGAGCCCGGCTCAAAATTCAGATTGAACGGCATGAAGAAGTCGCAGCCGGCAGATGATGCCGTTGCCTGTTTTGGCAGCTTTATCGCATCATACCATTCCCTGAGTTCCCTGTCCGGGAGCCCCTTGATGCCGCAGTCCTTCTTCCACTGTTCATATGATACTTTCTCAAAGTGTGACATTCTTATTACCCTGTTTTAATTCGCGACCTTGTGGAGCGAATTAGAAGGTTTCCGTCCATACGGCAACGCCGTATGATCCGAAGGAAACCTTACTTGTCGCTGGCTCCGCTGATGGCTCTCTTGAGAACGTCAGCCATGTCTGTCTTCTCCCACTTGACGTCGAGATCGGTTCTGCCCATGTGGC
This sequence comes from uncultured Clostridia bacterium, assembly GCA_946402595.1. Lineage (GTDB taxonomy): Bacteria > Bacillota > Clostridia > Peptostreptococcales > Anaerovoracaceae > Crickella. Next base: position 2,706 of record CAMIWY010000036.1, on the reverse strand, counting down.
CGTATGCCGCAAGATGTCTGTACTGAGGCCTGTCAAGTTCAAGCTTTCTGATGATAGCAGCAGGTCTCATGTCGAAGTTCTCGCGGATAAGCACTGCGATCTTCTCGTCGCTGAAGAGGCTTGTTCCGAATGTATCAACGCTTACTGATACAGGCTCTGCAACGCCGATAGCATAGGCAAGCTGGATCTCGCATACGTCAGCGATACCGGCTGCAACAACGTTCTTTGCGATGTAGCGTGCCATGTAGGCAGCTGACCTGTCTACCTTCGTAGGGTCCTTGCCCGAGAAAGCGCCGCCGCCGTGTGATGAGTGTCCGCCGTATGTGTCAACGATGATCTTTCTTCCGGTAAGTCCGGAGTCTCCCATAGGTCCGCCGATGACGAATCTGCCTGTAGGGTTGACGTAGAACTTGGTCTCTCCGTCCAGGAGGTCTTCAGGAATAACAGGCCTGATGACATACTTCATCATGTCCTCTCTTACCTGCTCGAGGCTGACGTCAGCACTGTGCTGTGTGGAAACTACTACTGTGTCGATTCTTACGATTTCCCCGTCATCATACTCGACTGTGACCTGTGTCTTTCCGTCAGGTCCGAGGTATGGCAGAGTGCCGTCCTTTCTGACTGCAGCGAGCTTCTTGGCCATGCTGTGGGCAAGCTGTGCCGACATAGGCATGAGCTCCTTCGTCTCTGTGCAGGCATAACCGAACATCATGCCCTGGTCTCCTGCTCCGATAAGAGCATCCTCGCCCTTCTGGCTGCCTTCCTTGCTCTCATAGGACTCGTTGACGCCCATAGCGATATCCGCAGACTGCTCTTCCATATGAACGATGATGTCACAGGTGTTTCCGTTGAAGCAGACGTCATCATTATCGTATCCGATTTCGCAAATCGTTTTGCGTGCGATAGCCTCATAGTCGACGTCAAAGTTTCCGGAGGCTTCTCCGAATATCATCAGGAAGCCTGTCTTGGTAGCGCACTCGCAGGCAACGTGTGCCTTAGGGTCCTGCGCCAGGATGGCGTCGAGCACCGCATCGGATACCTGATCGCACACCTTGTCCGGATGTCCTTCTGTTACTGATTCTGATGTAAATAATCTTCTCATATATATAATCCCCTACTCTCAGCCATAAAAAAATCCCTCTGCCGCACGCAGAGAGATACACATACCTCATCTGCCGGGGAATGGCTGCTCCCCGTGGGAATTGGCACCTTCACCCCCGGGTGAGGTTGCCGCGAGATCACAGGGCCCATTCCCTCCCTCGCTCTTAATAAGGCTGTAATTTATTATAGTCAGACTTTCGCTGATGTCAATCGAATTATGGGTGAAAAACCGTTCACTCTTGCAACCGGGCCTGTCCGATTATTTCTCAGGCAGGAAAGGAACATCCGAAAGCAGATCCTTGCCCTTGCCGCCCTTTATATAGGCTTCGATAATATCGACTGCACCCTCTACGCCTGCACGGCTCGTGTTGATCAGAAGATCATAGACATCCCTTCCGCCCCACTTGTTGTCAGTGTAGAACTCATAGTATCTGCGGCGCTGCTTGTCGATCTGCTTGACCTTCTTCTCCATTGCGTATGCATCCGCATTCTCGTCAGGGAATCTTGTCTTGGCAACTTCAAGATTTCTCTTAACTCTCTCTTCGATAGGTGCAAAGATGAAGATGCTCACATGCTCCTCGTCACTGAGGATGTAGTCAGCAGCTCTTCCGACGATAACGCAGCTTCCCTCCTGCGCGATCTCTCTTATGATCCTGAATTCCTCCTCCTGAATCCTTGAGAATGGTGAAGGCTGGAATGTATCGATGCCCGTGAAAAGTGAGGATACCGTGTAGTCAGGTGCCTTCTCGTCATTGGCCTTGATGTATTCCTCGTGATATCCGGTATTCGCAGCAGCTCTTGTTATGATCTCATCATCATAGAAAGGAACTCCGAGTCTTTCCGCAAGTCTTCTTCCTACCTCGTGTCCGCCGCTTCCGAATTCTCTGTCTATAGTTATGATAACCTTATGGTCCAGCATGTTTATCTCCTCCCGCTGCAGTGCGCCATTCCAGTTCTGCACTGCTGTTCTCTGATGCTATTTTACCACTTCAGCGGCCGCTGTGGCAAAGGCCTTCATGTCCTTTACGTCAGTGAAGAGTGCGCGCGCATTGTCGTCTCTTCCGCCCCCGCGTCCGTTGAAAGTTTTCGCATTCTCTTTTACGAACTGTCCGCATTTCACCTCTCCGGATGACAGCAGCAGACAGGTCTTTGCTTCAGGCTGCATGAGGATGAGCAGGATGCAGTCAGCTTCCTTGATCACCGCAAAGCCGAGCTTGAGAAGCTCATCCGCAGTGAGAAGGCTGGTCGAATAAGTGAAGGAACTGCATCCCTCAGCTTCTATTTTCCTGAGGATATCCTCTTTCTCCTTCTCAGATACATAGGATGCGAAAGACGCCACTCTTCCCTTGAGAGCGCTTATGCTCTCTGCCTCGCTGTCGAGTCTTGACGGAAGATCTTCAGGGCTGCAGGAGTATCTCTTTGAAACTCCGGTAAGGATGCTGAAATCCCCGGCAAGCTTGTCGAAGGCTCTCTTCCCGCAGTCGAAGAACACTCTGTTCATTCCCTTGTTAGGCTCACATTTATACAGTGAAACCAGTCCGACCTGTCCGGTGGAAGACGGATGTGTCCCGCAGCAGGCGATGCAGTCGAACGGATCCTCAGGGT
>CAMIWY010000035.1 GCA_946402595.1 uncultured Clostridia bacterium | reverse complement strand
CCGATGACAGAGCGTCTGTCAGGTTATTAACAGCATCCATCTTTATGGATACTGAATTGGCGATGCTGCCGACCGCAAACTTGAACAGTGAAAGAACGACATTTCCGGCGATCCCTACACAGCTTGTTTTAATGATCTCTTTTGATCTGTCCATTGACCGTTTCCCCGATTATCTGTTGAAGCTCCTGACCCAGTTCAGGAGTGAGTCTCTGTATACGTTATCTGTAACATCCTGCTTCATCCTGTCGGTCACAGGCCCGTTTGCAGCCATTTTCGCGAGTATCTCAGCCTGAAGCTCCTCCACTGTCATCTCTTCATAAGGTTTCGATGGATCAGCCGCTCTCTGAGGTTCATGATGAGAAGCCTCCTGCTGGACTGCAGCTTCATCCGGCTTGATTGTTTCATTCTTTACTGTCTCCTTCAGCGGAGCATAGTCAGTACTTCTGTCTTCAGGAATCCATATCTCACCTGAACATCCGTGTATGCTTACATTCAGTCTTCCGTTCTCAGCGGATACCCTTCCGCCGAGAAGTGCTCCTCTGTAGCTGCCTTCTCCCGGCAGGTCAAAATATGCATCGCTGTCGCTGTTGTTGACGCAAACCAGCACATCACCTCTCGCGAATGCGTACTGTGTCGTTGTCAGCTGCAGCTCCCTGTAGTCGCCGTATGTAAGAGCATTCTCCTCCTGATGTATCTTTCCAAGCGCCCTGACAAGCTCATAGCAAGCGTTATCCTCCAGCTCTTCAAGATGGAGTTCCGGTCTGAGAGATGCATCAGAGCCCCGCTCTTTTCTCCCCTCTATGCCGTATTCGGAACCGTAATAGACTGACGGAATACCCGGCAGTGTATAGAGAAGAACGTGGACCGGTGTGAAATGTCTCTTATCCCTGAGCCTTGTCCATATCCTCTCAACATCGTGGTTGTCGACGAAGTTATACAGCCTGAGGCCGCGGAGACCCATGTCCTCCTGACGCTTTACCGTGTGTGCGATCTCAAAGTAGTTGTGGTCATTGTGGGCGCTGTACAGAGCCTTGTGAAGATGGTAGTTCGTTACCGAATGAAGGGTATTGTCGTTGGCCCATCTTGAATACTCACCGTGGATGACCTCTCCCATCAGCCAGAAATCCTCTTTGACCGAGTCTGCGAGCCCTCGCAGAGATTTCATGAAGTCAAAGTCCAGAACATCAGCAGCATCAAGGCGCAGACCGTCTATATCGAACTCGCTGACCCAGAATCTGACGGTATCAAGGATGTAATCTCGGACCTCCGGATTGCGCTGATTCAGCTTGACAAGTAAATTATATCCGCCCCAGTTGTCGTATGAGAACCCGTCACCGTACTCATTGTCTCCGTAGAAGTTTACATTGCAGTACCAGTCTCTGAAACGCGAGTTTTCCCTGTTCTCCTGCAGGTCTCTGAACGCGAAGAAGTCTCTTCCTGTGTGGTTGAAGACTCCGTCCAGGATCACTCTGATGCCATTCTCATGGCATATCCTTACATACTCTCTCAGGTCCTCATTAGTGCCGAGTCTTGCGTCTACAGTACGGTAATCGGTCGTCTCATAGCCGTGTCCTACGGACTGGAATAGCGGTCCAATATACAGGGCATTACAGCCCGTCTCTCTTATATGCTCTATCCATGGGATCAGTGATGAAAGTCTGTGTACCGGTTCACCGTAGTCATTCTGCACCGGCGCTCCAGACAGTCCCAGCGGATATATGTGATAGAAAACAGCTTCATCATACCAGCTCATTTATCTCTTTGATTCCTTTCTTTGCTTCAAAAATATCGATGCCGTTATCCAGCGGCATCGATATAAGTATATCCCAGTCTGTCAATGTCAGAAAGTCCGGCATGTGTGCCGGCAATACAGAGTCATTACTGGAAGTCAGTATGCAGAGTATCGCAGTATACGCATCTGTATTTTCTTGTCTCCCTGTCTGCCAGTCTGAATCTGTGCTCTATTCCCTCTTCCACCGATGTGATGCATCTCGGGTTGCGGCACCTGATGACATTTGTCAGGACTTCAGGCAGCTCAAGATGGATCTTCTCCAGGAGCTTCCTGTCCTTGATCCTGTTGACTGTGATGTTCTCATCCATATATCCCAGGGTGTTGCAGTCGATAGGAATGTCACCGTCTATCTTGATGATATCCTTGTATCCGTATTTCGTGCTTTCGACTCTCTGGATGATCGCTACGGTGCAGTCTGCCTTGTCGAGCTTGAGGAAATTATATATCTCAAGACCTGTGCCGGCCTTGATGTGATCTATGACATATCCTGTGTTCACACCATCAATATTCATTTCCTACCTCCTATTTCAGCCCCAGCAGATACAGTATAAGTGCCATTCTTATGTATTTTCCCATCAGAGCCTGATAGAAATAGCATGCTCTCGGGTCATCATCAACGTCCTTGGCTATCTCGTTTACTCTAGGCAGCGGATGCAGGATGGCGAGGTCCTCCTTGGCCGGGTCGAGCATTTCACGTCTCAGGATGAAGCTGTCCTTCAGCCTGATATAGTCCTCTTCATTGAAGAATCTCTCCCTCTGGACTCTTGTCATATACAGTATGTCCAGTTCAGGGATGGCCTCATCAAGTGATCTTACCTCTTTCCATTCAACGCCTGCCTCGTCAAGAGTATCCTTGATGTAATCCGGAAGCTCCAGCTCTTCAGGCGAGATCATGACATATTTAATATCATCATATCTGAGAAGAGCGTTTATCAGGGAGTGTACTGTCCTGCCGAATTTGAGGTCTCCGCACATACCTATGGTATAGCCTCCGAGTCTGCCCTTCTTGCGGTGTATTGTCATGAGGTCAGTCAGAGTCTGTGTAGGATGGAAGTGACCGCCGTCTCCGGCATTGATGACAGGAACCGACGCATACTGGGCACCGACAAAAGGAGCGCCCTCCTTCGGATGCCTCATGGCTATGATATCTGCATAGCAGCTGGCCATGATGATGGTATCCGCAACGCTCTCTCCCTTGGATGTAGAGCTTGATGATGCCTGATCGAATCCAAGGACATTGCCGCCGAGCTCCATCATGGCTGCTGTAAAGGACAGCCTTGTTCTCGTGCTCGGCTCAAAGAAAAGCGTAGCCAGCTTTTTATGAGCGCACATGTCCTGATATTTGACCGGATCTGCGATGATGTCATCTGCTATCTCAATAAGATGATCGATCTCTGCAGCCGACAGGTCGGTTATATTGATAAGGTTTCTGTGGTCTCCCATTCTTCAGTCTCCTCCCCTGTATAATTATCCCGGTTATTCTATCACACGGATGACAGATTTTGATTACTTTGACTCAAAGATCTCCACTATAGTCTTTTCTGTTCCGACCATACCCGGGGATGCGATGAGTCCCATGTTGCGCATGGTGTCTTCAGGTGTCTTTCCGTTGATGCCGTGCTCATTATAGATGTATACACCGTTCATCGCAAGCTCGACTGACTGATATGCTGCGTCGACAGCAGCGATGCCCTTCATCGTGCATCCCTGGTTGCCGCCGTCACAGATCATTCCTGTGATGCTGCTTGCCATGTTGTTCAGAGTATGTGCCATCATCTCGACTGTACCGCCTCTGAGGTACACAAGAGCGCAGGCCATGCCTAATCCTGCAGCTATGGCGCATCCGCAGAACGCAGACAGCTTGCCTGAGTATTCCTTTATATATGTGCATACAAGGTAGCTGAGCGCTGTTGCGCGCAGCAGCTGCTCCATCGAATAGTGATTGACGCAGTATGCCGCATACAGAGGCATTGTAGCAATGATGCCGTGAGCACCTGAACCTGTGATGCTCATCGCAGGCTTGTCCAGCCCGATAACGCGCGCCTCGATAGCACCGTTGCACATGAGAGATGCTGTCTTCTGCTCATCATCGGAAACAAGCTTGTCCCCGTTCTTCTTCTTCAGCATCGGCCCGAAGGTGGTCTTGTCACTTCCGAGACCTTCCATCAGAAGAGCCAGATTGGTGACATATGCTTCCCCGATAAAGGTTATCTCTTCAAGGTCTACTGTATCCGCGTACTCGACCAGCTGTGCCAGAGTGTATCTGTGGATCAGCTTATCCTCTGATTCACTCTTTCTGATCGCATCACTGATGGATCCTGTCTGTACTGCTCCGTTTGAGCCTGCACCTTCGTCCCCTTCATCAGCCTGTCCGTATACGACCTCGCCGTTTACGGTGATGCAGACTATGTTGGTATGCGAGTCTCTGATGGTAACGACCGCTTTGTCCTCAGTCGTTTCGACTGTTGCCTCGATGAATATACGGCTGGTGATGCCGCTCATCGATACCTTCACAAGGCCCTCATCGACCAGTGCAAAAGCTGCTTCGTTGTCCTCAGGTGTTACGCCGGCCAGTGACTCGAGTCCCTTGTCAGAGTCTCCTGCCACATATCCAAGCGCAGCAGCGTACATGCTGCCCACCTTGCTGCTTCCCGGTATCCCGCATGTGAAAGCATTCTTGTACATGCCGCTGTTCATCGCAACATGCACGCCAACCAGATCACCGTGTGTATATGACTTTGCCTTGGCTACTGAAAAAGCAATCGCACCCGGCTCTGTTACCCCCAGTGCCGGCTTCATGTCGTTCTTAAGAAGCATTGTCAGTTCATGCATGATCAGTTCCTCCGTTTCAGCCCCTCTTGTATTCAATATTTTCAATAGTATACCATATATATGTGATGAAAAAATAACAGTCAAAACTAAAAAAACTCATCATTTCTGATGAGATGATATCTTGTCTGGCGGGAGTATGTGGGAATCGAACCCACCCGGGAGGCTCCTAACCCCCTGCAAACGGTTTTGAAGACCGCGAGGCACACCAGCACCTGTCTACCCCCATGATTTCCGGCAGCATATATTTGCCACATACCTACGCACTATGGCATGTGGCAAATACAGCTGCCAAAAGTTTTTCAGGAGATACGTATTTATGGATAAGTACGTATTAAATGGACTGATAAATTTATAGCCTACTTGCTGCTCAGATACTCATCGATGGATGCAGCGGCGAGTTTTCCGGCGCCCATTGCCGAGATTACAGTTGCAGCTCCGGTGACAGCGTCTCCGCCGGCATATACAGCCTCGCGGGATGTCAGGCCGTCTTCATTGACGACGATGCCGCCGCGTCTGTTGACCTCGAGACCCTTTGTCGTGTTCTTGATCAGTGGGTTAGGGCTTGTTCCTATAGCCATGATGACTGCATCTACATCCAGCTCGAATTCACTGCCCTCGATAGGTACAGGTCTCCTTCTGCCCGATGCATCAGGCTCTCCGAGCTCCATCTTGATGCATCTGATGCCTGTTACGAATCCGTTCTTAGGATCCCTCGGATCATCAGGATTGTTGTATCCCAGGATCTCTACAGGGTTGTTCAGAAGTCTGAAGTCGATGCCCTCTTCCTTCGCGTGCTCTACTTCCTCTGCTCTTGCAGGCAGCTCCTCCATGGATCTTCTGTATACGATGTAGACGTGCTCAGCCCCCAGTCTCAGCGCGGTCCTCGCGGCGTCCATAGCTACATTACCGCCGCCAACGACTGCGACCTTGCCGCCCTTCATGATAGGTGTCCTTGGGTCATCCCTGAACGCCTTCATCAGGTTCGATCTTGTCAGATACTCATTAGCCGAGTATACGCCCTTCAGCGACTCACCCGGGATGTTCATGAAGCTCGGCAGGCCCGCGCCTGATCCGATGAATACTGCCTCATATCCCATGTCGAACAGCTCATCTACTGTAAGTGTCTTGCCGATGATTACGTTGGTCTCGAGATCTACTCCGAGGTCCTTGAGGCCCTCTACTTCTCTTGCCACTATAGCCTTAGGCAGACGGAATTCAGGGATACCATAAACGAGTACGCCTCCTGCTGTATGCAGAGCCTCGAATACGGATACCTTGTATCCTTTCTTAGCAAGGTCTCCTGCGCAGGTCAGTCCCGAAGGTCCCGATCCTACTACCGCTACCTTGTGTCCGTTCGACTCAGGTGCCTCAGCTTTCTCTGTAGCATTCTCATTGTGCCAGTCAGCTACGAATCTCTCCAGTCTGCCGATGCCTACAGGCTCGAACTTCACGCCCATAGTGCACTTTGCCTCGCACTGTGTCTCCTGCGGGCATACTCTTCCGCAGACTGCAGGCAGTGTCGATGTCTTGTTGATGATCTGATAAGCTCCCTCGTAATCCTTCTCCTTGATCTTCATGATGAAGTCAGGGATGTTTACATTTACAGGGCAGCCTGCCACGCACGGCTTGTTCTTGCAGTTAAGGCATCTCTGTGCCTCTGCCAGTGCGATCTCTTCTGTATATCCGAGCGCTACCTCGTCGAAGTTATGCGCACGCACCTGCGGATCCTGAGCAGGCATTTCGTGTTTCTTAGGGTCAAGTGCCATTTCATTTCCTCCTTTCAGTGCTATGCGTTATCTGCCATCTTATACAGATTGCAGGTCTCTTCGTGTGCATGTCTCTCATAGTCGAAGTACATGCGGCCTCTCGAGATGGCTTCGTCAAAGTCTACTTCGTATCCGTTGAAGTCAGGGCCGTCCACGCACGCGAACTTCATCTTGTCGCCCTCTTCTGTATGGACTGTCAGTCTGCAGCCGCCGCACATTCCCGTTCCGTCGATCATGATAGGTGACATCGATACTGTGATCGGTGCGTCGTACTTCTTTGCGGTCAGAGTGACGAACTTCATCATGACAAGAGGTCCGATGGTGATGATCATGTCGAACTTCTCGCCTGCTGCCAGCATCTCATCGAGAGGTACTGTTACGTTGCCCTGTCTTCCGTATGTGCCGTCGTCTGTCATGACGATCAGCTTGTTCGAGCACTCATTGAACTCATCCTCGAGGATCACGAGGTCCTCGCTTCTGAATCCGATGATGCTCGTTACTTCTGCTCCGAGTCTGTGGAACTCCTGAGCTACAGGCATCGCGATAGCGCAGCCTACGCCGCCGCCTACGATGCATACTTTATTGATACCTTCTGTCTCAGTCGCATTGCCGAGCGGTCCTACGAAATCCTGCAGGTATCCGCCTTCAGGTACGTGGTTCAGCATCTCTGTCGTTGCTCCTACGACCTGGAAGATGATCTTGACTGTTCCCTCTTCAGGGTTCGTTCCTGCTACGGTCAGAGGGATCCTCTCGCCCTCTTCATCGACACGCAGGATGATGAACTGGCCCGGCTTTGCCTTGCGTGCGACCAGCGGCGCCTCGATCTCAAGCTGAGTTACTGTAGGCCTGAGAACCTTTTTCCTTACGATTTTATACATACTTTATTCCCTCCCATGCATCACAACATGGATTTTTGCTCATCTAATGAACCGGCCGGACAAGAGAATAAGCCTTTTCCCCTGTTCGGCCCGGTACACATATGTCAATCACTTAATAATTAACCAATATATCCCTCTGCTGTGAGGATCTCCTTAGCCTTCTCCAGATTGGCATCGGATACACGGATGATTGGTCCGGTGCAGCCCATGCCGCTCTCAGCATAGATACCGTTCTTCCAGAGTGCCTGTACACCATCCTCAAGGTCCATGACCTCGATGCCAGGGATCTGAGCTGTTACGATCTCAGCAGGCGGAGCTTTCACTTCCTCTGCAGCAGCTGCTGCCGGCTTAGCTGCAGCCTTTCTTGCCTTGAGAATATCCTCAAGTCCTGCCTTCTTTGCAGCAGCGAATTCCTTAGCTGCAACATCGAACACCTTGCCTCTTACGAGCTGAGCCGCATAACGGATAGCCCCTGCGATGACAGGTGCACCCGATGCTCTTGAGATGATCATGACAAGTCTGTCATATCCCTCGCCGATACCAGGGCCGTAGCCGTATCCGACTGCCTCATAGCTGCCGCCGGTCTGGAATGCAGACAGGGTCTTGACGAGAACGTTTCCTGTCAGAGAATCTGTGACCATGATGTCAGGTGAACCCTGAAGCAGGTCGTTTCCTCTCATTACGCAGCCGCCGTCTGCTCTTGCGGACTCAGCGAATCTGATAGGATAACCGCCGTCTGCGAGCTCCTTGAGAGCTTTCTCTGTCTGTCTTGCACCGTCTACGTTCAGGATGCCAACTGAAGGATCTGCGATACCGCATGCCTTGGCAGCGATGATGCCGTAAACAGCATTCTTGATCATTCCTTCGATCCTGTCAGCGCTGGATGTTCCTGTCGTGTTGGCGATGAACATCTCCTTGCCCTTGCCCGGTGTGATGACTCTGCCTACGGTGGAAACTCCGATCGGGAACGGGTAGTGCATAGTAACTGCTGCATCTACTTCGCCGTTCTCAAGCAGTTCTTCCATCTTCTTGTGGCCTTCCTCATCGTCAGCTACCTTGACAGTAGTAACGCCCGGGGCCTCGAGAGTACCGATGTAATAAACATCGATTCCTTCTGCCGCTGCTGCAACAGCAGCCTGCATCGAATTCTCCTCGCCGTGCTCGCTTCCCATTCCGGTGAGAGCGATCTTAGGCTTTTTGCCATAGCTGCCGCTTTCAAGTCCGTTAGCCATTTCAAGGAAGGTCTCGGCGATCAGTTTCTGAATATTCTGAGCCATAATGCCCTCCTTTACTCTGCCAGAAGTCCGGCTGCGAAATCCTTAAGAGCGTTAGCGATCAGTCCCTTGACTTCCTCTTCGGAAACGCCGGAGCCGCCTGCACTCTGTCCGTTGTTAGCTTCGATTACGAATGATACACCATCAAACAGGTTGGTCATTCTTCCGAGGAAGAGGCTTCCCTTACCGATAACCATAGCTCTCTTGATGGATCCGTCGAGCATCATGTCTCTGCAAGGTCCAAGGAAAGGAACGCCTGAAGGAATATGTCCCTGTGTCGGAGCCCAGCCCTTCATACCGTGTTCAACGATGAAGTTTGCGAGATCCTTCTTCTCGATTGCGCCCTTCTTTACTCCGAGAGCAGCGATCATCTTGTAGTTAGCTTCAGGAACATCTCCTGCGCCTGCAGGCTTGGTGATGTCCGGATTCTGCATCTCAGGTGCATACTTATCAACATCAGTTATCTTAAGACCAGCTGCATCGAGCGGATCAGTTACGAGTGAGCTGATGACCGCCTGTGGCGATGAGCCTGTACCTACTGTATGTCTTCCTACAATGTCTGTACGAATGACCGGATCAGTGCCGTTGTCCTCACTGATCAGGACCGAAAAGCCTGCAAGACAGTCTTCAAGGAT
>CAMIWY010000034.1 GCA_946402595.1 uncultured Clostridia bacterium | reverse complement strand
TGTCTCCCATGTTGAGCGTTCCGGTCGCTCCGTACAGGATGCCGATACCGAGCAGGTAGAATGTGGCTGCTATTGTTCCTACGAGCATGTATCTGTAAGCGGATACTACGCCCCTGCTGCCGCCAAGGGATATGAGGCAGTATGCGGAAAGCGAAGTGATTTCGAGGAATACATACAGGTTGAATACGTCTCCTGTGGAAGTCATTCCAAGAAGGCCAGTGATCAGGAGCGCTATCTCTGCGTTGGCTGCAGCGATCATCATAGGACGCTTTCTGTCTCCGAAGTTGCCTGCGAAGATGAGAGTCATGAATCCTATGAGAGAGAATGCAACAAGGAGTACAGCATTCAGTGAATCGATAACAAGCTCGATGCCGTACGGAACTGCATAATTGCCGATCGCATAATGTATAGGTCCGTTCTTTACGACTTCAGTCAGCTGGATGACAGACAGCACAAAAGAGCCCAGGCAGGCTATCTTGACCACAGCGTTGCCGAGATGTCTGTTCACCTTAGTCAGCGCGAGGCAAGGAAGTGCTGAGCACAGCGGAAGCAGTATTACCAGTACAGGTATGTTAGCTGTCATGCTGTCTGTTTCTTCTCCTTCTCAGTTGATTCATATATGTGAGTCCGGTATCCGGCGGTCACTCACTGTCGCCGGGATGATGGAGCTCCCTGCGTTTCTTGTCTCTTCTTGCCTGCTGAGCCTGTTTCTTCAGCAGGTCATCCTCTTCGATGGTCCCGTACTTCTCTCTGATCCTCAGAAGCAGCGACAGTCCGACACCTGTGGTACCAAGGCTGACTACGATAGCTGTCAGCATGAGACCGTGAGGAAGCGGATTGATGTACTCTGCCGCTTTGACCGCCTCATTCATCGCGACCGGGATCGTACCCGGATCCTTCTGTCCGAGGCACAGGAAGAAGAATATTACTGCGACCTGCATGACATTCATGCAGATCAGCTTTTTCATGTAATTGTTGCACACTATAACGCCCGCCACTCCGAGTGAGAGAAGCAGTAATGTAAGAAGATATAATCCTTTCGCTGCCAGGAAGGCATTAATTGTTGTCATCATCGAAGGAAATCCTCTCCGTAAGTGCGTTAAGTATTGTGATTATCGTTCCCGCAACACCGATCGTAACGCCTATCTCGACGGCTGTTATGCCGAGAGAATGGAGCTCAGCCTGATGTACCGGGACCGGCATTTTGTTGTATTCAAGGTAAAGCCCTCCGCCGATCATCGATACGAATCCGGTAAGAGCATATATGAAAGGTCCGATACCTGCCAGTGCAGCAGACTTTTCCTTAGGCAGGTTGAAGATAGGTCTCTTCCTGCCCACTACCATGATGTCCAGAAGATATGTCATGCCTATAAGGGCACCTGCCTGGAATCCTCCGCCAAGGCTTATCTCGCCATGGAAGAGAACGTACATTGCGTAGATCAGGATGACAGGCTCAATAATGGATATCATTACATCCTTGTTGATAGTTGTGTAGACAGGTCTTCCCGAGGTATCCCTCAGCCTCTTGAGCGACTCAGGAGCCGGGATACGGCTCTTAGGACGGTTGGCCAGTATTATCACTACCGAAAGACCTGCGAGGAACATTACTGTCGTCTCGAACATGGTATCGAAAGCCCTGTAGTCGACGATGACCGCTGTAACCATGTTAGGGGAATTGCACTCTTCAATAGCGTGCTCGATATAATAATCGGACACGTGAGTATTAGGGGCCGATTCAGGGTCCCCTATGACCGGCAGCACATCGAATGCGATGAACGGCACGGTGATAGACACTATTAAGAGTATGATGGTGATCGCTCTTCTCATCTTCCTACTTGGTCTTACGGTCTATAGATCTCAGAATTATGATAAAGAATACTGTCGAAATGACACCGATGACTGCCTCGGTAAAGGCAACGTCAGGAGCACCCATGATGTTGTACAGCAGCATGGTCAGGAAACTGAAAGCACAGTAAATTACAACAGAGGTCATCAGATCCCTGCCGAATATGATCGCGATCGTTATTCCTATAAGTCCTATAAGAAGGACAGCCTGGAGTATCAGTGTCATTGCTTTATACGTGTGTGTTTTATGTTACTGTCAGATACAGATTACTGTTCTCTATCTGCATATATAAGGTCGAGTATTTCTCTCTTGGTTGCTCCTTCAGGTACGCTGATGCCTCTGATCTCAGCTGCCTTTATGAGCTCAGCCTTGTTCATGCTCATTGAAGGCTTTCTCTTACGTTTCTTCTTAGGAGCCTGTTTCTTTTCAGGCTTTGCCTTCCTGTTTTCCGGTTCCTCAGGCTTTACCTCTTCCTGTTTTTCTTCTGCCGGCTTTTCAGGCTCAGCCTTTTCCGTTTCCTCAACCAGTTTTTCTTCCGGTTCCGAATCAGCCTTTTCCGGTTCATCTTCCGGTTCCGGATCAGGTGAAACATACTCAGCTGCTGCCTCTTCGCCTGATACCCTGGTCCTGTAACCGAGATAGTCCTCTTTGTTGATAGCAGCAATCATCATAAGGTTGGTTCCGATCGGGTTCGTAAGAACTATGATGATGAAAATCAGAAATATCTTGACCGAAAGGAGCCCGCCATGAACTGCCACCATCATGCCCGCAAGGATGAGGAATGCTCCGAGAGTATCACCTACGCCCTGAGCATGCAGCCTCGTAAAGAAATCAGGCAGCGCTGCGATGCCTATAAGCGATGCCAGCATGAACAGCAGCCCCAGTATTATGAGAACGGCTGTAATGATCATTGTGACTGTCATTTTTTCCGCCCTCCTATATACTTCGCAAGGATGACTGATGTTACGAATCCGAGGATCGAATAGCTGAGCGCTATGTCTATGAACATGTCCTCCCTGCCGCCGGCAAATCCGACAACAAGAATCAGCAGCACGATAACAGTATTCATCGCGAAAACGTAGTTGAGCTTGTCAAGCAGTGCTTTCTTTCTGAATATCAGGACTACCATTGCTGCAAGTATCAATATGAGTGCCCCAAGCACATACTGCCAGAAGTAAGTCATCATATGCCCTTCCTCCTGACTTTATATCTTTTGCGCACGAGTTCCGGTCTCTTCTGCTGCACTTCAGGCTTTACCTCTTTTTCATCCACCGGTGAGAACTCTATCGTTTCGCCGTACAGCCATGCGACTTTGGCCTGCATGGACCCGTCAAGAAGGCCCTCCCGAAGCTCCTTAGTAAGAGCATGTACAGAGAAAATACCGTCCTCTGTTATATCTATAGTTATAGTTCCCGGGGTCAGCGTTATGGAATTGGCAAGCATGGATAATGCCGCCGGATCATCATAGTCAGCCCTGAACCATGCGATCGAAGGATCCACCTTGTTCCTGTCAAACAGGGAGATGCGGGCAACATAAATGGCCGACTTGGCGATCTGCACAAGCAGCCATGCAAAAAACCCTATGAATCTGAAAATGTTGACGCCGAGAAGATAGTATGTCCTGTCTGTCTTTGCACCGCGCATCGTAAGCGTTCTGAGGCATACGGATGCGATCAGCATGCTTGAAGCGACGCCGAGTATGAGGAATTTAGGTTCCGTTTTTTCAGACATAATAAACCACAGTACCATCATCAGCACTGCAGTTCCTGTCCAGTTCAATACGGGATGATTATTCCGCACGCTCACTTCCCCTCGTTTACCTAAAGAATATACATAGTATACACTATCAGTGTCGGTTCAATCTACAGCAAAAAGCGGACATTTATACGTACAATGGAGGCCCTGATAATTCAAAAACTATCGCCCCATCTGTTTACAAACAGTTGTTCGAATGCTATAATGGTTTCACCTATAATACGGCGTTGCCGTATGGTTGAAACCATTGATCTCCGGAGGCTTTGCTCCTCCGATAGAATGTTTCACCTATAATACGGCGTTGCCGTATATACCACACACTATCAGGGTGCTTCTGCACCGGCAATATCGGGGAGTAATTGATGAAAAAGGATTTTCCTAAGATTGGTCCTACAGTGACCATGTTTGTTCCTTATGACTGCAATAATGCATGTCCATTCTGCGTTAACAAGAAAGAGTATCGGGACACTTCTTCTTTCGACCTTAACAGATGTTTCCAGGCACTTGACCTCATGGACAGGATCTTTCCGCACAATGACGTAGTTCTTACAGGCGGAGAACCTCTCGCAGAGCTTGGTGCACTTCAGAACATCCTTGACCACATAGCAGACGGTCATCATATTTATATCAACACAACCATGCCTGTCGGCGAAGGACAGACCATTCAGGATGTTGCTGATATTCTCAACAAGTATGCAGACAGGATCAGCTGCATCAATGTATCAAGACACCTCAAGCACTACGTCAAGGAATGTCCGGATGAGATATTCGACCTTTTCAAATTCAGGACGAGGATAAACTGCGTAGTATTCGAAGATGCCAAGGATCCTGAAACCAGGGAAAAACTCATCAAATTCCTCGACAGATTCCAGGGACATGAGATCCAGCTCAGAGCCAATTATTCATATCTCACACTCGAGAATGTATTTGATACAGAGAACGACAACCTGTTCAAGCTGATCTCTGAGATCTGCGAATACAAGTACCCTCTTGAGAAGGAGCGCTTCAGAACGGGCTTTGTTTTTGAAAGGAACGGCAGCAAGATCACCTATCACAAGACTCTTCCGTTCGCCAAGGTAGACGGTGTCGTAGGCGACATCATCATCCGTCAGACAGGACGTATCTATGACGACTGGAACGAATACGGACATGAGCTGAACATAAACGATCTTGTTACACATCCGTATAAATAAGACACACACTATTACAACGCAAAACCAAAATCTGGCCTTCCGGGATGAGGACAGTAGAGTTCAGAAATGAGGAGATGATTCATAATGAAAAAGAGCGAACAGCGTCAGCAGGATATCCTGAACTTCATGAAGAAGACTATCGCTGCCAAGGGCTACTCTCCTACTGTCAGGGAAATATGTCAGGCTCTCAGCATCAAGTCGACATCTACAGTACACAGTGATATCAAGGCTCTTGAGGATAAAGGGCTTGTAAAGAAGGACCCTTCCAAGCCGCGTACTGTGCTGCCGGTCGATATGATGCCGGCATCCGGTTCAAGAACGACAGAAGAAGATATCAACACTGTGTCCCTGCCTGTAATCGGACAGGTAGCTGCAGGTGAACCTATCCTTGCTGAGCAGAATATAGTAGACCAGTTCCCTATGCCTGCAAGATTCGTAGGACCGGGCAACAACTTTATTCTCACGGTTCACGGTGACAGCATGGTCAACGTAGGCATCAATGACGGAGACTATCTCATCGTTCAGGAATCGCATGAAGCAAACAACGGCGAGATCGTTGTGGCACTTGTCAATGACGGATATGAATCAGGTGCAACGGTCAAGAGATTCTACAAGGAGTCGGATCACATCAGACTTCAGCCTGAAAATGACTTCATGGACCCTATCATTGCCAAGGACGTAACAGTAGTCGGCAAAGTCAGGGGAGTTTTCAGATATCTGAATTAAGCCCTTGATAAATGGTTTCACCACAAGTATTATGATGCCATACCATCGTATGACCAAAATCTTTCATACGGTGTTATATACGCGGGCATTTGCGGATCCGCTTCGATTCCCTCCTTTCTTTTTACCTTGTTGAATCGAGCTCTACGGACCGGCATCAGCCCGCATTTTTTATGCCGGTATTCAGGACGTTTTTCCTGCGTAAACAGGCTTTTTCTGATGATTTTGCTTGACTTATATTTCAAAGAATATACAATATAATTGCAACGCAGTTTAGACTGCGGTTCAATAACAGATAAACACTTTACAAACCAATAAAGGATATAGGAATTACGGAGGTACAATAATGAAAATCGGATTTCTTGGTGCCGGTGCTATGGGCGGAGCCATCCTCTCAGGCGCACTCGAAACAGGCGTTGTCAAAGCTGAAGATGTATACGTATACGATCTGAGTGAACAGATCAAGGAAAAATATAAGGCTCTCGGATGCAACATCGTCAGCGACAATATTGAGCTCGGTAATTCTTCAGATATACTCGTATGCTCTCTCAAGCCACAGTACGCTCAGGGCGGACTCAAGCAGCTCGGAAACACTCTTAACGGAAAGGCCATGATCTCCATTATGGCAGGTGTCACTACAGATACACTCCGTCAGTGGACCGAGGGAGACTTCAGACTTCTCAGACTCATGCCTAACACCCCTGCTCTTGTAGGTGCAGGAGCTTTTGCACTCGACTCCAATACTGACCTTACCGACGAGGAAAAGAAGTTCGCAGAGAAGCTCTTCTCTTCCATCGGTATCGTAGAATGGATGCCTGAGCCTCTGATCGATACAGCATGCGGCCTCTCCGGAGCCGGCCCTGCTTACATATATCTGGTAATCGAGGCTCTCGCTGACGGCGGTGTAATGAAGGGACTTCCAAGAGCAACTGCAATGAAGCTTGCTGCTCAGACTGTATACGGCGCAGCCAAGATGGTTCTTGAGACAGGAAAGCATCCAGGCGAGCTCAAGGATATGGTATGCTCCCCTGGCGGAAACACCATCGTAGGAGTAAACACACTCGAGCAGCACGGTGTACGCGGTGCCTTCATCGACACAGTAGGCAAAGCCACAGAAAGAGCTCAGGAGCTTGGCAGAAACAAGTAATCATTCACGAATAATACTTAAGATAACCTTCCAATAATCTAAAAAAGAAACCTCTGCTTTACGGCAGAGATTTCTTTTTTGTGCTTTTTCTGATCGGGTCTATTATACTTATTACCCGGTGCGGCATCTATGTCGTCACAGAGCCCCTAGAACAGGGCTCCTGCCCCATATGTGAGCGTAGTCACGATTATTCCGGCAACGATGACACCTACTGTTATTGCAGGCATGGCTCTCTTGAGTCTCATGTTCATCATCGCGGCTACAAGTGCTCCCGTCCATGCTCCTGTGCCAGGGAGCGGGATCGCAACAAGCAGCATCAGACCGAAGAACTCATATTTCTGAACTATCTCCTTGTTCTTGTCCGCCTTGGCTTCAAGTCTTTTTACCAGTCTGTCCAGGCCTTCGCTCTTGGTGCGCAGCCATTCAAAGACCTTACGTGTGAATACGACAAGAAACGGTATTGGCGCAAGGTTTCCGAGTACCGCAAGTATGAATGCCTCAGGTACACTAAGACCTGCAATGACCCCGTAAGGTATTGCTCCTCTCAGTTCTACTACAGGCACCATGGCCATCAGAAATGTAATGAGTCTTGCTTTCAGCATTTAATCAAAATCTCTCTTTACTATATGTATCATGTCAGAATCATACAGGTCTAACCTTAATCTGACCTTCAATTCTTAATGCTATGCTTCGATAAGGAATGCCTTGTATCCCTTATATGCTTCATAGAGGTCTGCCTTGCTTATTGCTTCCCATGGCGCATGCATGGAGAGAACTGCAAGACCGCAGTCTATTACCTGCATTCCATACAGCGAAAGAATGTATGCTATGGTTCCGCCGCCGCCTACATCTACCTTTCCCATTTCAGCAGTGTGGAAAGCAACGTTGTGTTTCTCCAGAATAGCGCGGAGCTGTGCTATATATTCCGCATTGGCGTCATTGGACCCTGACTTGCCGTCCGACCCGGTGAACTTGTTGAATACGAGGCCGTGGCCGAATTTTGCCGCATTCATCTTTTCAAACTTCTCAGCATACAGTGGATCATAGGCAGCGCTTACATCAGATGAAAGCATACGGCTTCTGCGCAGGCATCTGGTGAGATTGAGTTCGCTGTAGATTCCCATCCTGTCGAGTACCTCTCTGATCGTATCCTCGAAGAAATGAGATCTCATTCCGGTAGCGCCTACGCTGCCGATCTCTTCTTTATCAACGAACAGTCCGCATGCAGTTGTCGTTACTTCAGGGCAGTCAAACATGGCGATGGCTGACGGATATGCGCAGCATCTGTCATCATGACCATATCCAAGGATCATGCTGCGGTCGAATCCTGCTTCTTTTGCCTTGCCGGCCGGTACAGCCTCAAGCTCTGCTGATAGGAAATCATCTTCCTCGATATCGTAGTCCTCCTTCAGGATCTTCAGGACAGAAGCCTTTACGGCATCTTTCTCTTCGTCCCTGATCGGAGCTGATCCTACAAGTATATCAAGGTTTTCGCCTTCCACTACCTCAGAGGCAGTCTTCTGCATCTGAGCCTTTGCAAGATGAATAAGGATGTCACTTACAAAGAATACAGGATCATCGTCCTTTTCTCCGATGCTGATCTTAACGGTGCTGCCGTCCTTGAGGGCAACAACTCCGTGGAGGGCCAGCGGAAGAGCAACATAATGATATTTCTTGATTCCGCCATAGTAATGTGTATTGAGATATGCCAGTTCATCACTCTCATACAGAGGATTCTGCTTGATATCCAGTCTAGGCGAGTCGATATGGGCACCGAGGATGTTCATCCCCTTCTTTACGATATCTTCTCCGATATTGAGGAGCATCAGAGCCTTGCCCATGTTTACGGCGTAGACCTTGTCACCCTTCTCAAGCTTCTCCCCATTCGCAATGATTTCATCAAGGTCCCTGTAGCCATTCCTCTCGGCCATCTCCACAAGAAGTTCCGTGCACTCACGCTCGGTCTTTCCCTTGTTCAGGAAATCTATATAGTCTCTGCCGAAGCTGTTGACCTCCCTGATGTCTTCGCTGTTGTATGTAGTCCATACGTTATCGTGTATCATCATATATCCTCCGGTATGAAAAGATTATTATTTACATAGAAAGCGGCGCATGCTCTGAGGAGCACGCCATTGCGTATTATAACACGATAAAAGGCCCCGCTCAATAAAGAGCAGGGCCTATGTACATTACATGTAATAACGAAGTATTTTTCCGTTTACCTTACAAGATTATTCGTGGTCCGCGTTCACCTTTCTTGCAACATAGCTTGTATGCAGTGCGTGGTGAGCCTTCTCACTTCCGTATGAACCGAAGTACTCGTCATAGATCTTCTTGATGCTCGGATTCTCGTGTGATCTTCTGAGCGGTCTTGCGCTGTCAAGGTCATAGAGACCTTTAGCTCTTACCTCACGAACATCGATGAAGTTCTTGATGCTGGATGGAACGATCGGCTGTCCGCCGCCGTTTACGCATCCGCCCGGGCAGGCCATGATCTCGATGAATGTGTAGTTCTTCTCGCCTGACTTGACCATTTCGAGTACTTTACGTGCATTAGCAAGTCCGGATGCAACAGCAACGCTGACTTCAAGATCGCCAACCT
>CAMIWY010000033.1 GCA_946402595.1 uncultured Clostridia bacterium | reverse complement strand
GCGGTCTGTTTTGCCGTCCGCAACCCCGGGCCGTATTCCGGTGCCTACGCACCCTGCCTTGCGAGGTGCGACTCTATCTTTACCTTGATGACGTCGAACACTACGTCATTGAGGCCGCTGTTGAGGACTATGTCGGCCAGATACTTGGTAGGCTCAACATATAAATAATGCATTGGTTTTACGGTCGTGAGGTACTGTCTGGCAATTCCCTCAACATCTCTGCCTCTCTCCTTGACATCCCGTATGACACGCCGGAGAATTCTCTCGTCGGCATCAGCCTCAACATATATCTTTATGTCCAGGAGGTCTCTTAATTCCTCATTCTGCAGGACCATTATGCCTTCCACTATTATTACCTCGGAGGGATGGATGGTAACAGTCTTGCTGCTCCTGTTGTGGACTGTGTAGTCATAGACAGGGCATTCGATGCTTTCACCGTTTCTCAGTCGGCGCAGATGGTCGATGAAGAGGTCCGTCTCAAAAGCATCAGGGTGATCGTAGTTTATAAGCTTGCGCTCCTCAAACGGGATATCATCATGACGCCTGTAGTAGTTGTCATAATAAATGACAGTTATCTGGTCGCCGAACTCGGCCTTGAGTCTGTTGGTGAATGTTGATTTGCCGGAACCTGTACCTCCGGCAATTCCGATTATCAGGCAGTCCATTATAATTACCTCGCATTTAACGTTGATTTGCATTGATTATATCATAACTTGTGGTACGGACCGCTTTTTTTCGAATGAAGATATTGTTATAATAGATGCGTTGCATGAGGGCAGAAGCCTTCAAATCAAAGACAGAAAGAGAAACTGATGGTATATGATAATATCCTTCAGGCGATCGGAAACACTCCGATGATCCGCCTGAATCATGTGAATAAGCCTGGCAATGCTCAGGTGCTGGTAAAATTCGAGGGTCTCAACGTAGGCGGCTCGATCAAGACACGTACTGCGTGGAATATGATCAGACAGGCAGAGCTGTCGGGCAAAATCGGACCGGATACTGTGATCGTCGAACCGACGAGCGGCAATCAGGGCATAGGCCTTGCACTGGTCGGAGCTGTACGCGGATACAGAACGATAATAGTGATGCCGGATTCCGTAAGTGAAGAGAGACGCAAGCTCGTCCGCCACTACGGCGCGGAAGTCCTGCTGATCCACGACGACGGAGATATCGGAAAGTGCATTGAGGAGTGCCTTGAGACTGCACTCAGAATGCAGGAGGAGGATCCTAACGTCTTCGTACCTCAGCAGTTCTCTAATCCTGACAACAACATGGCTCAGAGAAGATATACCGCTCATGAGATCCTGGCTCAGGTAGACGGTCCTATACACGGATTCTGCTCGGGTATCGGCACAGGAGGCACGATCACCGGCATCGGAGAGATACTGAGAGAGCACAATCCGGACATAGAGATATGGGCAGCTGAGCCTGAGGATGCTGCGATCCTTGCAGGAGGCAGCATAGGCACACATCTTCAGATGGGAATAGGCGACGGACTCATTCCTGACAATCTCAACACGGAGATTTACGATAACACCTGTATCGTCCCTGATGACAACGCTCTGGACATGGCAAAGAGACTTGCAAAGGAAGAGGGGATAATGTGCGGGATATCCTCGGGAACGAACGTCGTAGCCGCTCTCATGCTCGCCGAAAAGCTCGGTCCCGGCAAGACTGTAGTGACCGTTTTGCCTGATACTGCAGAGAGATACTTCTCGACACCGCTGTTTGAGGGCGAATAAAACCGATTATCACGGTCTGCTGCAGACCGGATACAATATATAAACGAAAGGGATAAGTATTATGAAAATTGCCGTAACATACGACAACGGAAATGTATTCCAGCATTTTGGAAGAACTGAAAACTTCAAGATCTATAACGTAGAGGACGGAAAGGTAGTTTCGTCTGAGGTAATGAGCTCCAACGGAGTAGGTCACGAAGCTCTCGCATGGCTTCTCAAGGACAACACTGTTGATGTACTCATCTGCGGAGGAATGGGACAGGGTGCCCAGGACGCACTTGCAGAGGCGGGCATCGAGGTCTGTGCCGGAGCTGAGGGAGACACAGATGCTGCTGTTGAAGCATATATCAGAGGCGAACTCGTAAATACAGGCGTCAACTGTGACCATCATCACGAGGGACATGAGCACCACCACGATCATGACCACGCTGAAGGCGGCTGCGGCGGCTGTGGTGAGGATGCAGCAGGATGCGCAGGCTGCCCTGGATGCGGAGAGCCTATGTACTTTTTCGAGTCAAAGAATACAGGAAAGAACGTAAAGGTCCACTACAAGGGAACCTTCAACGACGGAGAGCAGTTCGATTCTTCATATGACAGGGGAGAGCCTCTTGAATTCGTATGCGCTGCAGGAATGATGATCTCCGGTTTTGACCGCGCTGTAGGCGACATGGAAGTCGGCGATATCGTTGATATCCATCTGATGCCTGAGGAGGCATACGGAATGCCTAGAGAGGACATGATCATCACAGTGGAGCAGGCGGGCGTTCAGGGCGCTGAAGACCTTTCAGTAGGGGATAAGATCCTCCTTCAGGACCAGCTCGGCAGACCTTTCCCTGCACTTGTAACTGCACTTGAGAACGGAATGATCACTTTTGACTGCAACCACGAGATGGCAGGCAAGGAACTCAACTTCAGGATCGAACTTCTCGAGGCTAACTAATAACAGGACGATAAAATGCACCCGGTCAAGCACTTCAGAACTATAACGGAACACCGCAATCTGGTATGCAGATACTGCCTCAGGCTCGGTCTTGTAAGGCAGGGACTTTTGCATGACATCAGCAAGTATTCTCCGGTGGAGTTCTGGCGAGGAGCTGTGTATTATCAGGGCGACAGGAGCCCTAACGATCAGGAACGAAGAAAGACCGGCGTTTCGATGGCATGGATGCATCACAAGGGCCGCAACAAGCACCACTTTGAATACTGGATCGATTATGTGATAAACGAGGACGGTTCGGTGGGATTCGGCGGCAACAAGATGCCTAAAAAGTATGTTGCTGAGATGTTCTGCGACAGAGTAGCTGCATGCAAGATCTACAAGGGTGATAAGTACACAGACGCAGATGCGCATGACTATCTCATAAGAGCCAAGAGATGGACGATGATGCACCCGGAAACCTTTGCGGCGATCGAAAAGATGCTGAGAGTTCTCAAGGAAGAAGGGGAGGATGCCGCGTTCGCATATGTCCGCAGCTGGCTTAAGGACGACAGCGTCTACTGACAGATCCGATGACTGAATAACAGCTATCCGGGAAAAACGTATATAATCAAAATGCTGCACAGCCGTGATCAGGCGGTGCAGCATTTTTTCTTTTTTCAGATTATCCGGAATGATTATCCCATTACGACTCTTACGTCGAATTCTCCGGCTCTCTCAGGAACAGGGATTGTCAGTGACGGAAGCTCTTCGCCGTTGACTGTGATCCTGCTGATACCTTTCTGTACTCCTGCGGAATTGTCCACGCTTATGTGATATACAGAGCCTCTGAACTTTCTGTCACAGTTGAATCCCCTGACATCTGACGGTATGCACGGGTCTACTCTGAGACCGTCCATAGTAGGCTGGATTCCGAGAATATACTGGCTGATCGTTGTGAAGGTCCATGCAGCTGTACCTGTGAGCCAGCTGTTCTTGCCTTCGCCGTGGGTAGGGGCGTCCTTGCCTGCTACCATCTGGCAGTATACATAAGGCTCTGTTCTGTGGATCTCGCTGATATCCTCGAGATATACAGGGCAAGTCCTGCGGAACACGTCGAATGCACGGTCGCCGTGTCCGAGCACTGTCTCAGCACATGCGATCCATGGATTGTTGTGGCAGAAGATGCCGGCATTTTCCTTATACCCAGGAGGGTAGGATGTGATCTCTCCGAGCTCTACGTGATACTTTGTGTAAGGAGGCTGCAGGAGAACGATTCCGTACTCTGTGTCAAGATGCTTCTCAACGCTTGCAAGAGCCTGAGCAGCCTGTCCTGACTCAACTCCGACGCCTGCCATTACGCACATTCCCTGCGGCTCGATGAAGATCTGACCTTCTTCACAGGCCTTGCTGCCTACCGGGTTTGAAAAAGCATCATATGCTCTTAAGAACCAGTCTCCGTCCCATCCGCTCTCGAGGATGGCGCCTTCCATTGCCTGTACCTGGAAGAGTATCTCTGTTGCCTCTGCCTTATTGCCAGTGTGCTGGAGTATCTCTGCGAGCTCTTTTCCGTATTTTACATACATGCCCGCAATGAAGACGCTCTCTGCAACAGGTCCTTCGCTCGGTCCGGTTGTCTGGAAGCTCTCGCCCGGATGCTCGGAGAAGCAGTTCAGGTTGAGACAGTCGTTCCAGTCTGCACGGCCTATGAGAGGCAGCTCGTGCGGACCAAGATGGGTTGATGTGTATTCAAAGCTCTTTCTCAGATGGTCGAGAAGGGTAGCCTTGTTGTTCTCGTCATTATCATATGTGCACATTTCATCGAGGATCGAGAAGTCCCCGGTCTCTCTGAGATATGCTGCAGTTCCTGCGATGAGCCACAGCGGATCATCGTTGAATCCGCTTCCTACAGCCATGTTGCCGCGCTTTGTAAGCGGCTGGTACTGATGATAAGTGCTGCCGTCAGGGAACTGTGTGTTTGCGATATCAATGATCCTCTCTCTTGCACGCTCAGGTATGAGGTGGACAAAACCGAGAAGGTCCTGACAGGAATCACGGAATCCCATTCCGCGTCCGAGGCCGCTTTCATAATAGCTGGCCGATCTGCTCATGTTGAATGTGACCATGCACTGGTACTGATTCCATACGTTGACCAGTCTGTTGAGCTTCTCATCAGAGCTCCTGATGCTGTAGCTCGAAAGGAGACCGTCCCAGTATTTCTTAAGCTCAGCGAATGCTGCATCAAACTGCTCATCTGTCCTGAACTTTGCCAGCATTTCCTCTGCAGGCTTCTTGTTTATGATTCCCGGAGCCTCAAACTTCTGATCCTGAGGATTCTCGCAGTATCCGAGGACGAATATACATGATGCGGATTCTCCGGGTCCGAGTGCGACCTTGAGGTGATGGCTTCCTACAGGTGCCCAGCCATGAGCGATGCTGTTATGGCTTTCACCTGCGAAAACAGCCTGCGG
Source organism: uncultured Clostridia bacterium (assembly GCA_946402595.1). Lineage (GTDB taxonomy): Bacteria > Bacillota > Clostridia > Peptostreptococcales > Anaerovoracaceae > Crickella. The sequence continues at coordinate 4,278 of CAMIWY010000033.1, read as the reverse complement.
ATGCTGAGGACCGTTATAGAGTCCGACAAATTCATCCCTGCTGGTATCGAATCCGGCCACATCGCGGTTTACAGAGAATACAGCGTAGTGATTTCTTCTCTCTCTGTACTCTGTCTTGTGATAAATATCTGATCCTTTGACCTCAACTTCACCTATGGAGAAGTTGCGCTGGAAGTTCGTCGAATCATCATGAGCATCCCACAGACAGAATTCAACATAGCTGTAAAGATCTATCATGCGGTCTCTTGCAGATGTGTTGGTAAGAGTGATCCTGGTCACCTCACAGTTCTCTCCGAGCGGAACAAATACTTCCTGTGAAGCCTTGATGCCTTTGAGAGATGACTCGAAAACAGTATATCCGAGACCGTGACGGCAGACATATGAATCAAGTTTAGTCTGAACAGGCTGCCAGCCCGGGTTCCAGACGTTGTTTCCATCCTTAATATAGTAGTAGTGACCGCCGCAGTCGATCGGTGAGTTGTTGTAGCGGTAGCGTGTCAGTCTCATCAGCTTGGCATCCCTGTAGAAGCAGTATCCGCCGGATGTGTTGGAGATGAGTCTGAAGAAATCCTGGGATCCTAGGTAATTGATCCATGGCAGGGGAGTCTGAGGGGTCGTTATCACATACTCCCTGTTGGTATCGTCAAAATATCCGAATTTCATGAATTTGATCCTTTCTTACGAATACGTTTTCGCTATTTGACATCATTATATTGGAAATTCCGCTCATTGTAAACCATAATTTGTTGCTGCATACAATTTTCTTTTTAAATTGGTGGTTTATTTGGACAACGAAAACGATTCATAAAATATCGAAAAAAATTCAAAAGAGGTATTGACGAACGAAAACGTTTATTTTACAATGAAACTACGAAAACGTATTCGAAAACATCTTGACCAAGAGACAGCACAGGAGGGAGGATATCAATGGTAACTATTAAAGATATCTCCAAGAAGTGCGGCGTCTCTCCGGCTACAGTCTCCAAAGCTTTGAATGGATACGACGATATAAGCGAGGAGACCATAAGGCTGGTCAGGCAGACGGCGAGTGAACTCAATTACACGCCGAATGCAGCTGCCAGACTGCTTAAGACGAGCATATCCCACAACATCGGAGTCCTGTTCGTTGATGACACCATGAGCGGTCTGACACACGAATACTTTTCCTACATCCTCAACAGCGTCAAGGAAGAAGCTGAGATCAGCGGATATGACATCACGTTCATCAGCCAGAAGCTGGGAAAGCGCAAGATGTCATTCCTCCAGCACTGCCTTTACAGAAACTGTGACGGAGTTGTTATCGCCAGTGTCAATTTTGACAGCAAGGCTGTACATGAACTCATCAACAGCGATGTGCCGGTCGTAACCATCGATTATGCATTCGACAATGTGAGCTCTGTACTGTCCGACAATGTCGAAGGGGCATACGAACTTACATCGTATCTTCTGAACATGGGACACAGAAAGATAGGATATATCTTCGGAGAACAGACTTCAGTCACCAACAAGAGACTTGTGGGTTTCAATAAGGCACTGAAGGAGCACGGTGTCAGCATACCGCCTGAGTACATGGTACAGGGAAGGTATCATGATGCAGAAGTAGTCAGAGAGGCAACTGCCAGACTGATGGATCTGCCTGATCCTCCTACAGCGATCATGTTCCCTGACGATATCTCCTTCCTTGGTGGACAGGCAGAGCTGACCAGAAGAGGACTGAGGGTACCTGAAGATATCAGCGTATGCGGATACGACGGGATCAACCTCTCGGGACTTCTTCAGCCACCGCTTACTACCTGGCATCAGGATGCTGACAGGATCGGAAAAGAATCTGTAAGAAAGCTCATTGAGACTATCGAACACAGATCGACGTGCGCGGCAGAACAGATCATGGTGTCTGGCCAACTTGTTTCCGGATCAAGCGTTAGAGAGTGGGATGAGAAAATGTGACCCACATTTTGCTTTATTCTTAAGGAGGAATCTTATGAAGAAGACATGGAAAGCGATCATGAGCTTTGCTCTTATCGCAACAATGGCATTCGGACTTGCTGCATGCGGCGGCGGAAGCAGCGACAGCGGTTCCGCTGACTCCGGTGAGCAGGGCAAAGTCCTGAACATCTGGTGCTGGAACGATGAATTCCAGACTCGTTTCAACGATTACTATCCAGAGGTCAAGGAAGTTGCAGAAGATGGTTCTACAACAACTCTGAACGATGGCACAGTAGTTAACTGGATCATCGAGCCAAATGAAGGCAACAATTATCAGACAAAACTCGACGAGGCACTCCTCAATCAGGAGAGTGCTGATGCTGACAGCAAGGTAGACATGTTCCTCGTAGAGGCTGACTACGCTAGAAAGTACACCAACTCTGATTCAACAATGAACGTTGCTGATCTCCCTGGAGTACTCGATGCAACAGCTGATCAGTATGAGTACACAAAGGAAGTCGTTTCTGACGCTGACGGCAACGTAAAGGGCGTTTCCTGGCAGGCTTGCCCGGGACTGATCGCTTACAGACGTTCCATCGCTAAGGAAGTTCTCGGTTCTGATGACCCTGAAACTGTACAGGCAGCTCTCGCTGACTGGGACAAGTTCGCTGAGACAGCTCAGAAGATGAAAGATGCCGGATACTTCATGCTCTCCGGATATGATGACACATTCAGACCTTTCTACAACAACGATGCTGCTCCATTCGTAGAGGATGGAAAGACACTCAATGTTGACAAGAACATCATGGACTGGGTAGCTATGACTAAGGACTACACAGACAAGGGATTCAACAACAAGACTTCCCTCTGGAGTGATGACTGGGCTGCTGACCAGGGTAAAGATGCTAAGGTATTCTGCATCCCTGCATGCACATGGGAAATCGATTTCACACTGACAGGCAATGCTGACCCAGACGGAACTAAGGATCCTGCACAGAGTGCATGGGGCGACTACGCAGTATGCCTTGGTCCTGTTAACTGGTGCTGGGGCGGTACATGGATTACCGCTGCTACAGGTACAGACAATGCTGACCTCATCGCTGACATCATGATCAAGATGACAACAGATAAGGACATCCTGAACAAGATCGCTACTGAGAAGGGCGACTTCGTTAACAGCAAGAGCGTTATCGCTGACCTCGCTGCAAACTATGAAGGTAATGACTTCCTCGGCGGACAGAACCACTATGCTCTGCTCTCCGACGCTGCAGAAGGACTCAGCCTGAAGATCGCTTCACCTTATGACCAGGGTGTAATCGAGAAGATGCAGGCTGCTATGAAGGATTACTTCGATGGAAATGCTGATCTTGACACAGCTAAGGCTAACTTCGAGACATCCATCAAGGAAATCTATCCTGAAATCGAGACAGTTAACTGGCCGGAATAATATCTGCCGGATAACGACATGATTAAGGCCGGATTAACTTCTGCCTGACAGATAGGGGGGTGGCCTTACAGGTCACCCCCCTCATTTATTAGAAAGACGATAAATGTTTTCTTCGCATTTTTCTTAAGAATGCATTCCCTGACAGGAGGGACGAATGAGTAAGAAAAAAGTATCAGCGGAAAGGGAAGTCAGCTACGCTAAGTGGGGCTATATCTTCATTGCGCCTTTCTTCATCGCATTCCTGATATTCCAGTTTGTTCCGCTCGCACAGACAATATATTACAGTTTCTTTGAATACTACCGTTCCGGTCTGACTGTTATCGGACCTAACCCGGTTGGCTTAGACAATTATAAGGCACTGCTTGAAAGTGACTTTCTTAAATACGCAGGCAACACAGTGATTCTGTGGCTCGCTGGTTTCATTCCGCAGATCGTTGTATCACTGCTGCTTGCAGCCTGGTTCACTGATGTGAGACTCAGGATCAAAGGCAAACAGTTTTTCAAGGTAGTTATATACATGCCAAACCTGATCATGGCTTCGGCGTTCGCGATGCTGTTCTTCGCGCTCTTCTCCAACAACGGGCCGGTTAATGCATCACTGGTTTCACTGGGAATACTGGATCAGCCGTTCAGATTCCTGTCCTCAGTCGGAGGTACCCGTGGTCTGGTAGCGATGATGAACTTCCTCATGTGGTTTGGTAATACCACCATACTGCTTATGGCAGCTGTTATGGGTATAAACCCTGCACTGTTTGAAGCTGCTGAACTTGATGGCTGTTCACCAAGACAGACTTTCTTTAAAATCACTCTGCCGATGATCAGACCAATCCTCGTATACGTGCTGATCACATCAATGATCGGCGGACTGCAGATGTTCGATGTACCGCAGATCCTGACCAACGGAA
>CAMIWY010000032.1 GCA_946402595.1 uncultured Clostridia bacterium | reverse complement strand
TCCTTGAGCTGCTGATCCTGGCTGTCTACGATAGCCTGTCTGTGCTCATCACCGAACTTCTTAGCAGCTTCCTTGAGGAGGTTCTGAACATCTTCAGGATACTTTTCCCATGAAGTCAGGGAGAAGATCATGTTCTTGCACTCATACTTGTGGTTGGTCATAGCGAGATACTTCTGTACATCCTGGAAGTTGTTAGCGTGGATGTTGGATATAGGGTTCTCCTGACCATCGAATGTACCCTGCTGGAGAGCGAGGTACAGCTCGGAGAATGCAAGAGGTGAAGGCGAAGCGCCGAGTGCCTCGAAGATAGCGATTGTCATAGCATCCTCAGGTGTACGGATCTTGAGTCCCTTGAAGTCATCCGGTCCATTCAGAGGTCTCTTGGAGTTAGTTGTCTGACGGAGACCGTTCTCCCAGTAAGCAAGCTGGATCATGTTGTGATCAGCAAGGTCAGCAACGAGCTCTTCACCGATTTCGCTGTCAAGTACTTTGTATACGGATTCATAATCCTCGAAGAGGAACGGAAGTCCGAGTGTGTTGATCTTAGGTGCAAGTGTAGCTTCCTGGCCCTGAGGCATCATCATAGCGTCGAGTGATCCCATCTCGATCATCTCTGCCATTTCTGCGTTGGATCCGAGCTGCTCTGCTGCGTAGATGTCTACTGTTACAGCGCCGCCGGACTGCTCCTCAACGTAAGCCTTGAAGTTCTCAAGAGAAACGTGGATAAGGTTGGATGTGGTGTCACTGTGGCCGATTTTGATTGCAAAAGTCTGGCCGCCGGCAAATTCATTGGAGTCTGCGGCTTCGCCGCTGTCTGATGAACCACCGCCACATGCTGCAAGTGCAAATACCATTACAGCTGCCATCATGAGAGCTAATAATTTCTTCTTCATTTTTTCCTCCATTCGTTGACTTGTTTAAGTCAAATAAAACCTAATGATTTGCATAGTCTTTGCGGTTTCTTTTACGAAACCTTCAGTATCCCTTTCCCTGTAGAAATCAGCACCTCCTTTCCATGAGCTCGGTCTCGAAATAAGTCTCTCTGACTTTCTCACTGAGATTTTCCTCGTTACCTTGCTTTATGGCGTCGAGCAAAACGGTGTGAGCTTCAAACAGCTTGCGCCCTTTGCCCTGTTTTATCATCGATGAAACAGTTTCATATCTCACGGCATAGGTAAGTGTTCTGACGACTTTATTTATCTTGTCAGCCATTGCATTCTTTCCCATTTCTGAGATCGTGTCGTGAAATCTGTCGTCTGCCTCAAAGAATGCTTTGATTGCCTCCTCATCGGTGCCCCCGAGAGTGGCTTCCATTTCGCGAAGCCTCTGTTCCAGTTCTGCTACCTCTTCCTTATCGTGGTGTTTAATTGCAAGTCGCAGAAGTCCGGCTTCGGTCATCTCTCTGAGCTCCATCAGATTGTCGAAAGAATCCTGATTGAGGATGATGCCGTAAACCATAGGGTCTATCATGCTTTCTTCGAACCCGCTGCATACGAACGTTCCTTCATGGCGCTTGCTTTCAAGCACTCCCAGGTAAGTCAGGATCTTGATTGCTTCTCTGATGCTGCTTCTTGCCACACCCAGAGAATCAGCCAGTTCAGGCTCAGTCGGGATCTTGTCCCCCGGCTTCAGCTCTCCCCTTCTCATTCCCTCGGTGAGGCGGTTTATTACACTCTGTACAACTGATTCTTTTTTCAAGCTGGCGAGATATGATGGCTTCTGTACCATATCTTTTCCTCTCTGTCTTTATCCATCCGGCTGACTGACGGTCTTCCGCAGCCGGGCAAAATCGACTATTCAAGTGTGATATGTGCCGGTACCCCTCCGGCAAAATGCGGCTGCAGCTCTCCGATGATCAGCGGTCTTGCATAAGTGATGAATTCGTCGCTTACATAAGTACCATCGTTGATGATCCAGCTCTGCGGCACTTTGCGCTCTACATTGGCGATCTCATGGATGTCAAACTGGCTGTACTCGACTATGTATGGCTTTCTTGAAGTGACCTGGATGGTGACCATCATTCCGGTATTTCCTTCCATTGCCTTCTTTGCTGCAAGATAGCCTGCTCCGTAAGCCTCGTCTGCATCTGTAAGTGATGTCAGATGTGCTGCGCATCTCTGAAGAGTTGAGAACTCTATTGAGCGTGCCTTGAACTCTGTCTCTGCAGTAATCATGGATGCGAGGTATGAGCCTACTCCCGACAGCTGCTTGTGACCGAAAGCATCAAGCTTTCCGGATTCGCCCTCAAGCTCGCAAACAAATCTTCCGTCTGCAAGTTTTATCCCTTCTGATACTGCGATGACGATAGAATGTTTCTTCTTCGCGAGCTCCTTGACCCTCTTCATGAAGTCTTTAGGATCAAATGCAACTTCAGGCAGATAGACGAGATCCGGTCCGTCGCAGTCTGGTCCCTTGGACAGCATCGATGCTGCTGTCAGCCATCCTGCGTGTCTTCCCATGATCTCTACGATAACTATGTTGGTTCTAGCTGCTCCATACACTGCGTTGTCTCTGATGATTTCTTTCATCGATGCAGCGATATACTTTGCTGCTGATCCGAATCCAGGGCAATGGTCTGTCATAGGCAGATCATTGTCGATGGTCTTCGGAATACCCATGAATTTCTGAGACTTGTTGTGAGTTGCGGCATAATCTGACAGCATTTTGACTGTGTCCATTGAGTCGTTGCCGCCGTTGTAGAGAAGGTATTCGATGTTGTACTTTTCCAGTATTCCGAACAGCTTCTCGTATACTGCTTCATTTCCCTCGATCTCAGGGAGCTTGTATCTGCAGGATCCGAGGAATGCAGAAGGGGTCCTTCTCAGAAGAGCGAGATCCTGTGACGTTTTGATATGGTCATTAAGATCAACGATATCCTCTTTAAGAAGCCCCTCTATTCCGCAGTGCATGCCATATATCTTTTTGACGCCTGCATCTCTTGCCGCCTCGATCACTCCTGCGAGACTTGAATTGATTACTGCCGTCGGTCCCCCTGACTGTCCGACAATGATGTTTCCTTTTATTTTCATATTTAAAGCCCTTTTCTGTTCCTGTGTTTTCAGGCCCGCGGGATGCTGACCGCATCCCGCTGATCTTATTTGCCTGAAAGATATGTAAGGAGTTCTGTCTTAAGTGCCCCTCCGGTCAGAGTGTGCGGCACATAAGGAGCATTGTGCCGCAGCTTCCCTGCCGTTGTGCGAGAGTGGCAAATATGAATTCTGTATTATGCTCTACTGAAGAGCCTCAGCTGTAGCTACGATGTTCTCAACTGTGATGCCGTTCTTGGCGAGCAGTCTCTCATAAGGAGCAGACTCACCGAACTGATCCTGGATACCGATTCTCTTTACGATACCCTTGCCCATCTCAGCAGCAACTTCGCATACAGCACTTCCGAGTCCGTTGATGATGTTGTGGTCTTCTACTGTGATGACCTTGCCGATCTCCTCTACGCATGCCTTGACTGCATCAACATCAAGAGGCTTGATTGTGTGCATGTCGAGTACTCTTGCGGAGATTCCCTTTGCCTCGAGCTCCTTTGCAGCCTTGATAGCGAGGGATACTGTATCTCCGTTAGCGATGATAGCTACATCTTTACCATCCTGGATCTGATATGCCTTGCCGATCTCGAACTCTACGTCCGGTCCGTAAACCTGCTCCATAGCATCTCTTGTGAATCTGAGATACATTGGTCCGTAAGTCTCAGCAGCTGCTCTTACCAGCTTGCGTGCCTGATTGTAGTCAGCCGGCATCATGATCGAGATGTTAGGAATAGTTCTGAGGATACCCATGTCCTCGATAGCCTGGTGGGAAGCACCGTCGTTAGCCGGTGTGAATCCGCCGTGTGAGCATGCGATCTTGACGTTGAGGTTGGTGTAGCAGATCTCCTGTCTGATCATCTCGCAGATTCTCATTGAACCGAATGCTGCGTATGTTACTACGAAAGGAACCTTGCCGCATGTTGCGAGTCCTGCAGCTACTGCAGCACCGTTCTGCTCAGCGATACCTACGTTGATGTACTGATCAGGAAGCTCTTTTCTGAAGTCCTGAGTCTTGCAGCTCTTGCCGATATCTATGTCCAGAACGACTACTTCCGGATGGTCTTTACCAACCGCTACGATTTCGTCACCAAATCCGTTACGGGTAGGGATCTTTTTCAGTTCACTCATCTTAATGTCCTCCTGTTATATCAGCTGAGCCTTGAGCTCTTCCATTGCCTGTGCGTACTGTTCATCGTTAGGAGCAACTCCGTGCCAGCCTACCTGATTCTCCATGAAGCTTACGCCCTTGCCCTTGACTGTCTTTCCGATGATAGCCTTAGGGTTGCCGTTCTGAGCTTCGTCTGAGTAGCACCAGTCGAGAGCTTTGCAGACTTCTTCCATGTCATTTCCGTTGATGTAGCATACGTCCCAGCCGAATGCCTTGAACTTCTCGCCGAGGTCTCCGTTAGGCATGATCTCGTCGCATGGTCCGTCAAGCTGCAGACCGTTGTCATCAACGAATACGATGAAGTTGTCGAGCTTATACTTGTTGGCCGTGTTAGCGCCTTCCCAGATGATTCCTTCCTGAGATTCGCCGTCTCCGAGTACGCAGAAGACCTTGTAGTCCTTCTTGTTCATCTTTCCGCCGAGAGCCATTCCTGCTGCGCAGGCCATGCCCTGTCCGAGGGAACCTGTGGAGATGTCAATGCCAGGGCACTTGATCATTGAAGGGTGTCCCTGAAGAGGGGAGCCTTCCTTACGGAGTGTGTCGAGTACTTCCTCAGGGAAGAATCCGAGTGTTCCGAGACATGCATACTGGATCGGACATACATGGCCCTTGGAGAGGACCATTCTGTCTCTGTCTTCCCACTTCGGGTTCTCAGGATCTACATTCATATACTTGAAGTAGCATGCTGTTACGAACTCAGCGGCCGACAGGGATCCGCCCGGATGACCGGACTGTGCCTTGTAGATCATGTCTACGACCTTCATGCGCATCTCTGTTGCTTTGTTCTTGAGGTCTTTCATAGAAATGTCGTTCATGTGTTTCTCCTTTTTTTATGTGGTGAAATAGGATATCGTGTGTTGCTACTGACTCCGTAATGCATGTCTGTTGTCTGTTTAGTTCTGACCGTGTGTCAGATTGTCCTTTGTCAGACATTGTTACGTAGTGCAATGTTATATTGTTTTTTCAGATATCGCAATCTGAAATATTTATTTAACAAAACCTCGTCTTTTCCCCTGTGCCTGTGCAGCGATCAGCCCTTTGACCAAGCTGTCGCCGCGCATGACAGTAAGGGAAAAATTTGTAAGGAGATTAATCTGTTTTGTGTGCTGCTGCCGGTTTTCTGTCCGGAGCGGACCTTCTTTATTTTCTTCCTAGGATGAATCCCAGCACCAGAGCTGCGACCAGCATTCCTGCCGTTCCCAGTGCAAGGTTCCTTGCACCTGCTGCCGTGACTATGAACATCGGCGCTATCGTCAGGTAGAAGTTCTGTGTACTTATCTGCCACAGCGGTGTAGCCGCTACCAGATTAGGACCTGCGTCTGTCTCAAGCTCAGGATCGGATATCTTCAGGAGCATCATTCCTGTAGCTGTCGATCCGGTCCATGCTCCGAACATTACCATTGCATTCTCGAGCCAGTTCTCTTTGAGCCACAGCTTTGGCAGTATCATCAGGATCACAGTTGTCAGGATCAGTCCGACAAGTGAAATCGACAGGATAGCGCTTGCGTTGTTCATGATAACGTCCAGCTTCATCGTTGCTATGGCTGTGATGATCAGATACTCAAGTGCCAGATTTCCGATGTGGGCAAGTGACTCATTATCTATAAACTCCGCTGCCGGTGTCTTCTTGACCACTACCCCGAATACCAGAGATACCAGGATCGCAGGTACGTAGATAGCGAAGCCTGAGAACAGCGGTACCATGTGCAGGATCTTCAGAAGTCCGTATGCCACCAGCATGATCCCCATCACGATGCCGAAATGAAGTGTGATCGGGTCAAAGGCGATGTCTGATGTGTAGGCAGTCATGAACTTGAAACGGTTCTCCCTGGCAAGGATACCTGTGTAGTCTTCCTTGCTGAGGTTGCCTGACTTCTCTGCTGCGCACCAGCCTTTACGGATACCATAGTTCAGGATCGCGATACCTACGATGATGCCGTACAGCATTCCGATAGTTGCATATGTCGTTCCGAATGCGGATGCCTCATCATAGTTCCAGTAACCGAGTGTGTCATAGATACCCGCGATTACCTGAGGTATTCCATGTGCCCCGTAGAATGCTCCGAATGGCAGGAGTGCCGCTCCGTCCGGAAGACCGAACAGCTTGCCCATGCCCATCGCTGACAGCACCTGAGCTGCGATTACGGTTGCTGAGATCAGGAATATCAGGGAGCACTTCTTGATCATCTTCCTGTCGAACTTCAGTGCTATGAACTGTGTTACAAAGAGGATCGCCAGAAGCGGATTTGCAAAACCGCTGACATTATCCGACCACTGTATGTAGTACGGGCAGAATTTTCCGAGAACCTCTGAGCCGAGGAGCAGTCCGACCAGCCCGCCGATAACAGCTACCGGTATGAACATCTTCTGCAGGATGCCCACCTTAGCTCTCAGAAACAGGCCTATAATGAGCAGCATGCTCGCCCAGGCAAAATCCATCAGTATCGTCTCAAACATAACCATTTCCCTCCTGAATCACTCTGTCACTCTTAAACCGGTTACGGCAATCGACCGTCAGTCGACCGTGGCTGCTATCTCGCGGATCCTTGCAACCAGATTTGCCGTCCAATCATTCTGAAGTTCAAAGTCGGTGTAAACTTCTCTTGTTGCTGTCTTGAAAGCTTCGATGTCCGGATCTTTTATCACAGTCATGCCTGCCTTCTCCAGCTCTTCGATCTGTTTCTCCTCGTCAGCGGCTACCGAATTGCGGTGCTCCTGTCCGAAGGTCTTTGCTCCCTCCAGCAGGACTTCCTGTATGTCTTCAGGAAGCTTGTTCCATGTGCTGAGCGAGAATACCAGATTCTTGGATTCGTATTTATGATTGGTAAGAGTCATATATGAATTGACTTCATTTATCTTGCTTGCGTATATGTTGGCAACAGGATTCTCCTGTCCGTCGAAGGTCCCCTGCTTGAGAGCATCGTACGTCTTGCTCCAGGCGAACTTCGTTGTTGATGCTCCGAGCTCTCCGAAGATGGCCTCAGTCATAGCATCATCAGGGATCCTGATCTTAAGACCATTTACATCGTCAGGAGTCTTCACTTCCCTGACGCTGTTGGTGATCTGCCTCATTCCGTTTTCCCAGAATGCCAGCTGGATCATGTTGTAGTCCTCAAGGCCCTGCGTGAGTCCTTCAGCTACTTCTTCGTCTTCCGTAACAGCCCATGCCTGCTCGTATGATGTGAACAGGAACGGAAGTCCGAGTGTTGCGATTTTGGGAGCATATGTGGCTTCAACGCCCTGCGGCATCATCATCGCATCGAGCTCGCCGGTCACAAGCTGCTGTGCCATGTCTGTGTTGTCTCCGAGTTTCTCGTTCGGGTACAGTCTTATGATGACCCGTCCGTCAGTCTGCTCTTTGACCCAGTCCGCATAATGCATAAGGGACACATTGATCAGATTGTCCTCTGTATCACTGTGCCCCAGGCGGATAACATACTCTACGCCTGAGTCACCGGATTGCTCTGAGCTCCCGGGCATGCTGCATGAGGCCAGAGATAAAGTAAGCACCATCAGCATCGCCAGTATCGCTGTAAGTCCTGTTCTTATTTTCCTCATATCACTCACGTCCCTTCGTTCTGTAAAACTGTTTGAATGATCTGTCCGTATCGTATGAAAATGTTATTGTTTTGTCATAATGTCCTTTGTCAGACATTATGATGTAATGCAATATTATCCATTTGCGAAACGTATTGCAACCATTTTCGAAAAATTTGATAGTTTAATATTTTTTTGTCAAAATTCGAAAACCATTTCGCTTTTTCCGGGTCATTCAGACAACAAAATACGGCCCTTTTTTACGAGGGCCGTACCATGTGTAGTTGTAAGGAGTGTGATTTATTGTTCAATCTGAAAGGTCATTATCTTCCAAGATAGATTGACTGTTTTGCAAGAACGAGGTTGAGGATCATGTCATTGCATGGTGTAGGGATTCCGTGCTCCTTACCGAGCTTGGAAACAGCACCGTTGATGATTCTGATCTCTGTCTCGCGGTGATGTGTTACATCCTGTACCATCGAGCTGATAGTCTCATCTGTCTTGCGGGATACATCAAATGCATGCTCGAGAACTTCTTCATACTCGAGTGTGCAGCCGGAAGCGTTTGCAACTGTGATAGCTTCCTTGATCAGCATCTTAGCGAGCTCGTTTGCATACTGATTCTTGGCGATGAATCCGTTAGGAGTCTCAAGAAGCGCGCTGACGCCGTTGATAGCTACGTTAGCTGCCAGCTTGTACCAGATTGCATTGAATACGTTCTCATGTACTTCAGTCTCAAGGCCTGCGATGCGGAATGCTTCAGCAACCTCTTCAACCTTAGCCATAGGAGCCTTAGGTGATCCCATGTTGGTTCCGCCGTAACCTGTGTTTGCAACGTGTCCCGGTGAAATAGGAGTAGCACCGAATGCAGTGTTTCCGATAATGATCTGCTCTTCAGGGATTACCTTAGCGATCTCATCATAGTTGCCGTAACCATTCTGCAGGCACAGTACCATTGTGTGCTCATCTACCATCGGCAGAGCGTTGCGTACAGCAGCCTCAAGATACTGATAGTGAACGAATACTACGAGCAGGTCTACAATGCCGATCTCCTTCGGATCTGTTGTTGCGATTGCAGGATGTACGGCTTTGGTCTTTCCGTCGCCGTGACCAGGGGCAACCATGTCAACGAGGATGCCGTTCTTCTTAATGTTTTCGATTACAGGTTCAAATGTGTCAAGAACACATACTTCATGCTTGGATACGAGATAGCTTGCATAGCAGCTTCCGATTGCGCCGCATCCGACAAATCCGATTCTCATAGTCTATTGTCCTCCGTTTCTCATTTAGTGGAAAAATCTCATTAGTTAGACATATTGGCCAACTTTGTCCTTTGTCAGACATAGTTGTGTAACGCAATATTATTACTGAGTTAATGAAAAAGCAAGAGAAATTTTGTCTTATGTCCGACAAAATATTTATTTAACGAAAAATAGCAGCCTTTTTTCGGGCCGCCCTGATGATTTTTCGTTCCATCTTTATACAACTCGTTGCTGCCTGCCCCCGGTCACACCAGCACCAGATCCGCGAGCATCAGCACCAGTGGCAGAGTGATTATCGATACCAGTGTGGTAATTGCGACAGTCTGGCAGGCATATGGATAGTCGCGGTCGTACAGCTGTGCATACACTGCGACGTTCGCTCCTATCGGAGTGCTCAGCGCGATGAAGATGGTCAGCAAAATCTCTATGTTGACCGGGATCAGGCTGAACGCGGCCAGCGTTGCGGCAGGTATT
>CAMIWY010000031.1 GCA_946402595.1 uncultured Clostridia bacterium | reverse complement strand
AGCCGGGTGCTCACCTCGTAAGCTCCTGCTTCATCCTCACAAGAGAGGGCGGAGACGAGAACCTCAGAACCATCGCTATGGGCGACTGCGCAGTCAACCTCGACTACACTGACAGTGTAGACAAGGAAGGCAACGTTACTTTCACAGGAGCTCAGAAGCTTGCTGAAGTAGCAGTTGAGATCGAGAAGTGCGCAAGAGTATTCGGCATCGACCCTAAGGTTGCAATGCTGAGCTTCTCCACCAAGGGATCCGGCAAGGGCGGCACAGTTGCACTCTCCGCAGAGGCAACCAGGATCGCTAAGGAACTCAACCCTGACATGGCTATCGACGGCGAGATGCAGTTCGACGCAGCTGTATCCCCTACAGTAGGCCAGCTCAAGTTCCCTGGCTCCAAGGTAGCAGGTTATGCCAACACATTCGTATTCCCGCTCATCGAGGCTGGCAACATCGGATACAAGATCGCACAGAGACTTGGCGGATATGCAGCTTACGGCCCTATCCTCCTCGGACTCAATGCACCTATCAATGACCTCTCCCGCGGATGCGACGCAGAAGAAGTCTACAAGATGGCAATCATCACAGCAGCACTGTAAAGACAGCACGCATACTTTCAGCCCGCAGATTACGCATCTGCGGGCTTTTTTCTGTTGCGGAAGCGGGGACCGGAACGGAATACGCTTTTATCCTGCTTTTCGTGGAAGAAATGATTGCAGATGTGATATACTGCACTGTGAGTTATTATGCAGAGGGGCATTCTGGCTTACCGGGGAAAGGTTTTAGACTATTGAGCAGCGTATTTATCAAAGAGGTATTGACTAAGGCGGACAGGAAGACTTTCGTGGAGTATCCGAACCGTCTATATCGTGACGTGGAAAATTTTGTTCCTGCATTCTACGGCGATGACATGGCCGACTGGGACAAGGAGAAGAATCCCGCATTCGAATACTGTGAAGCGAGAGCTTTTCTCGCATACCGCGACAGCGAAATCGTGGGAAGAATCGGTGCCATGCTCAGCAACAGGGCGAACGAGAGATGGGGAACAAAGCGCATGAGATTCTCGCAGGTCGACTTCATAGATGACCGCGAAGTGTCCGCAGCTCTGTTTGAGACAGTCGAGAACTGGGCGCGCGAGAAGGGGATGAAGGAAGTCCACGGGCCTCTCGGATTCTGCGATCTTGACAGAGAGGGCATGCTGGTCCAGGGCTTCGACAAGCGCAGCATGTTCATCACATACTACAACCATCCGTACTATCTGGATCACCTCGAGGCACTCGGGTATGTCAAGGACATCGACTGGATCGAGCATATGCTCCCGATAGGCGACGGCAGCGAGGATGACAAGATCTACGCCAGACTCAAGAGGATATCCGATGCCATGCTGAGGCGTACGGGGTACCACAAAGTGACTGTAAAGAGAAGAAGCGATGTCAAGCCGTATGTTCGCAAAGCGTTCGAGCTCATCAATATCGCGTATGCGCCGCTGTACGGAGTTGTCGAGCTGACAGAGAGACAGATAGACAAGTACACAGACAAGTTCCTGCCGCTGATCGATCCTGACTTCTGCTGTCTCATTGCCGATGACAATGATGACCTGATGGGATTCGGTGTAGGAGCGCCTTCGATGGCTGAAGCCATGAAGAAGTGCCGCGGACATCTCTTCCCGATTGGCTGGGCAGGAGTGCTGAAGTCGCTTAAGTTCAACGACACACTCGATCTCTTCCTTATAGCGGTAAGACCTGAGCTCCAGAAGACCGGAGTCAACGGAATCATCATGGAGCACCTGTATACAGGATGCGTCAAGCACGGCATCCGTAAGGCTGAGACCGGACCGCAGCTTGAGACCAACACCAAGGTGCATCACCAGTGGAAGATGTTCGACGTGGAGCCTCATAAGAGGCGCAGATGCTTCATCAAGGAGTTGTAGGTCAAGAGTAATACATTAATGAATGAAACACCTATTTCAACAAAATATCTGCTGAAAAGGTTCTATCCGTATTTCAAACCATACCTGCACATACTGGTCTTCGACCTGGTGTGTGCAGCCTTTACGAGTGCATGCGATCTGGTGCTGCCTCTGATGGTGAGGTTCATAACCAACACAGTCGTGAACGAACCGGCGGCGCTGACAGTGGAGATCGTGCTTAAGATCACGGCTCTGTATGTCGTGTTCAGGGTCATCGATGTTCTGGCGAACTATTACATGCAGAACACCGGCCACGTGATGGGCGCCATGATCGAGAGCGACATGAGACGGGACCTCTTCGAGAAGTTCCAGAGGCTCTCGTACGCATACTATACAGAGAACAAGACGGGACAGCTCATATCCCGTATCACGACGGACTTGTTCGACATAGCCGAATTCGCACATCACTGTCCGGAGGAGTACTTCATAGCGGCAGTCAAAATAGTCGTGGCCTTCGTCATCCTCATAAGGGTCAACGTGGTACTCACGGTCGTGGTATTCGCCATGATACCGCTGATGCTCTTCTTCGCCCTGAAGTTCAGGGTCAAGCTCAGAAAGGCATTCAAGTGGCAGAGAAGCGAGCTGGGTGAGATCAACTCGCACGTTGAGGACAGCCTTCTCGGCATAAGAGTGTCCAAGTCATTCGCCAACGAAGATGTTGAGCAGCAGAGATTCGAAGAGGGCAACGAGAGATTCCTCACGACCAAAAGGGTAAGCTACCGCAACATGGCGGGCTTCCGCAGCGTCACGAGACTCTTCGACGGACTGATGTACATAACCATCGTTTTGCTCGGATCGCTGGCACTTATAGGCGGTCACATCGAAGCAGGCGACTTCATCGCATATCTCATGTATGTCAGCGTGCTCCTGGAGGCCATCAGGCGCATAGTGGAATTCACCGAGCAGTTCCAGAAGGGCATCACAGGCATTGAGAGATTCATCGAAGTCATGGATGCTCACATCGATGTCGATGACGCTCCGGGCGCGGGACCGATGCCTGATGTGGAGGGCGAGATAGAGTTCGACAACGTATCCTTCACTTATGACAGGGCGCAGAATGAAGAGGATCCTGAGGCAGCCGCTGAAAGCTGCGTTCTCTCAGGTCTGAATCTGAAGATAGCAAAGGGCGAGAACGTGGCGCTGGTCGGACCGAGCGGTGCGGGCAAAACCACTTTCTGCAACCTCATACCGAGGTTCTACGATGTAACGGGCGGTACTATCCGCATCGACGGAATAGATATCCGCGATGTGCAGGTGAGGTCGCTCCGGACGAAGATCGGCATGGTGCAGCAGGAGGTCTACCTGTTCTCGGATACCGTAGCGAACAACATCGCATACGGAAGACCGGGAGCGAGCCGCGAGGAAGTGATAGAGGCCGCCAGGATGGCTGGCGCCGATGCCTTCATACGCGAGCTGCCTGACGGCTACGACACATTCGTGGGCGAGAGAGGCGCAAGGCTCTCGGGAGGACAGAAGCAGAGGATAAGCATAGCGAGAGTCTTCCTCAAGAACCCTCCGGTGCTGATCCTTGACGAGGCGACATCAGCCCTCGACAACGAGAGCGAATATTTTGTGCAGAAATCCCTGGCTGAGCTGTCTAAGGGAAGGACCACGATAACCATCGCGCACAGGCTGTCGACCATAAGGAACGCCGACCGCATCATAGTCCTGACCGAGAACGGCATCGAGGAAGAGGGGACACACGACGAGCTCATGGAGAAAAACGGCATCTATGCCGCAATGAATAACATTACGCTGTAAAATACACTGATCAGGAGGATAACGTTTTGGATATAGCTGAGAAAATAATTCTTGAAGACTGCCCGTACTGCGGAGGCGCGGGGCTGCTCGAAGAGGAAAACGGATGGTGCTGGTATGTGACATGCATGGACTGCGGATCGCAGACTGCATCGTTTGAGTACAGAAGGGCTGAGGACAGAGAGGCTGCAGCAGGAAAGGCTGCTGCCATCTGGAACATGGGCAAGGCCATAAGGTCTGACCTCGGAGAATAGGCAGAGGACAGGAGCATACTGAGATGGAACTTAACAGAAAAACTCTGTACAAGGCCGGCATAACTATTCTCGGCAACCTGTCATATGCAGCGGGCGTCAATCTCATGATCAACCCGATACACCTGTACAGCGGAGGCTTTACTGGGATAGCTCAGCTCATAAGGACATTCCTTCTGGACTTTCTGCACATTCCGCAGATAGGCGGCCTTGACTACATGGGAATCATATATTTTCTCATCAACGTGCCGTTCTTCATCATGGCATACAGGGTGATGGGCAGGAAGTTCTGCATCACCACACTCATATCGATCGCTATGGCATCTGCCTTTCTTTCGATAATACCGGTGCCTTCCACACCGATCGTGGATGACCGCATTCTGGCATCGGTGGTCGGAGGACTGGGCTCGGGATTCGGAGCGGGACTCGTTCTGAGAGCAGGAAGCTCGCAGGGCGGACAGGACCTCATCGGAGTATGTCTTGCCAAGACCCACCCTGACTTCAAGGTGGGAGCCATCGGGATCATCATCAGCGTATGCATCTATACGATATGTCTGTTCCTGTATGACATCCAGACAGTTCTGTATTCGATCATATTCGCTGTTGTTACAGGCCTGGTTATCGACAGGGTGCACATCCAGAATATCAAGATCGAGTGCATGATCTTCACCAAGAAGGAAGGCATCGCTGCTGCGGTCATGGAAGAGCTGGGGCGCGGCGTCACTGCCTGGGAAGGCGAGGGCGTGTACACAGGTGAAAACTCACACGTGCTGGTGACAGTCATATCCAAGTATGAGGAACCGCATCTGCGTGAGATCATAGAGCGCATCGATCCTAATGCCTTCGTGATAATCACTGACCACGCGAGAGTGGCAGGCAACTTCCAGAAGCGATTCGTGGATTGACGGACGCATAATGTGATACAATAACTGCGTATGATTTTCTTTAAGATTTTACTGATAATACTTGTGGCAGCACCTGTCCTTGCACTGGCGGTCTACCTGTGGCTTCAGGTAGCTCAGTACGTCAGCCGCAAAAACCGCCAGGACGCCCTTGAGAATCCATCACTGAGAAAGAGGAGGCGGAAATGAAAGGGCTGTTCATTACACTTGAAGGCGGAGACGGTGCGGGCAAATCCACACAGATAAGAAACATCGAGAGGTTCTTCACTGAGAAGGGCCTCGTTGTCGTGCATACAAGAGAACCGGGCGGTACGCAGATCAGTGAAAAGCTGAGAGACATCCTGCTCGACAGCCACAATACCGAAATGACCGCTGTTACCGAGATGATGATATACGCAGCATCGAGGGCGCAGCACGTAAGGGAGCTGATCATCCCGGCCCTCGAGAGAGGCGAGGTGGTCATCTGCGACAGGTTCGTGGACTCGTCAGTGGCTTATCAGGCATACGGCCGCGGACTCGGAGACATGGTTGCGGAAGTCAACAGGCATGCGACCGGCGGACTCAGGCCGGACATCACCTTCTGGCTCGACATAGACCCGGCAGCAGGCAGGGCGAGAGCAGCGAAGGCCGGTGAACTCGACAGGCTCGAACTGGAGAAGCTGGACTTCCACTACAGGGTCTACGAAGGATATAAGAAGATAGCAGAAGCAGAGCCTGACAGGGTAAAGCGCATCAACGCCGCTGACACTGTTGAGGAGATCTGCAGCAGCATATACGCATGTCTCGAAGAGCTGTGCGCTGAGAAGGGTATCTGATTCCTGATGCAAAGCATTAATGAACTGGTCATGAATATTACTGAAGGGGCAAGGGCGGCTCATGCCTTCGCCTGCGAAGGCAGAGCGGGAGAAGCCCGCAGAGCCTTCATAAATGACCTGGCTGCGGGCCTTCTCTGCACCTCGCCGGAGGCGGGTGCGCGCCCTTGCGGCAGATGCCCGTCATGCCTTCAGGCAGCGGCAGGGACCAGCCTGGACATCGTCCGCATGAGCAGGAGCACCGGCGCATCGAAGACAGGCAGAGAGACTTACAGGGTCGATGACGCTGCAGCCTTCATTGAAAGGCTCAGCATGGGTTCCTACGGAAGGTATCTCATCGGTATAGTCGACGAAGCGGATACACTGAGCGAGATCATCCAGAACAAGCTCCTCAAGACACTCGAGGAGCCTGCACCGGACACACTCATCCTGCTCGGAGTCTCCAACAGGGACAACCTGCTGGACACAGTGCAGTCGAGACTGAGCTTTGTCAGAACAGCAGACTACGAGGGCTACACTGCATCGGATGCAGAATCAGAAGGCTCTGATGAAGAGGATGCAGACGCTAAGCTCCAGGCCGCATCAGAGAGCATTGCGGTGATGTATGCAGACAGAAAGCACGCATTCCATGAGATCAGAAGCGCGCTTGAGAAAAACATAAAGAGCAGGGAAGACGCCCTGTATCTTCTGAATGTCATAGAGGATGAATTCAGGGAGCGCATGACAGCGGCAGCCCGCGGAGAGCGGCAGGGCAGCCCCGCAGCATGTGCCCATGCGATAGAAGAGATAAACAAGGCAAGAATGGATATTCGCCGCGAGATGCAGCACACCAAGGCACTCAAGCGGCTTTACCTGGATATATAGAAAGGATCAACATATATGGTAGAGATAGTCGGCGTCGGCTTCCTCAAGGCAGGCAAGACATATTACTTCGACCCTGCAGGAGAGAAGTACGAACTGGGCGACATGGTCATAGTCGAGACCGCAAGAGGTCTTGAGCTCGGCCACATACTGATCGCCAACAGAATGATAGAAGAAGACAAGCTCGTCGCGGCGCTCAAGCCGGTAGAGCGCAAGGCTACAGACGAAGACCTTAAGAAGTATAAGGAAAACCTCGCAAAGAGAGACGGAGCCATGAAGGTCTGCGCTGAGAAGATCGCGAAGCACGGACTGGACATGAAACTGATCGACGTTGAGTTCATGATCGACGGCTCCAAGATAGTTTTCTATTTCTCTGCAGACGGCAGAGTGGACTTCAGGGAACTCGCCAAGGACCTTGCGGGACACTTCCACAACAGGATCGAGCTGAGACAGATCGGAGTCAGAGACGAGGCCAAGATGCTCGGCGGCATAGGCATATGCGGAAGACCGCTTTGCTGCAGCAAGTGGCTCCACGACTTCCAGCCGGTGTCCATCAAGATGGCAAAACAGCAGAACCTCTCACTCAACCCGACCAAGATCTCGGGCACCTGCGGAAGGCTCATGTGCTGCCTCAACTTCGAGGACAAGACATACAAGGAGCTCCGCAAGGGCATGCCTAAGGACAACGAGAGAGTCGATACGCCGGACGGCCTGGCCAAGGTCATCAGCGTCGACTACTTCAACGGCAGGATCAACACGAGAGGTATCGAGATAGACCCAGATACGGGTGAAGAGATCTTCGCTCAGGAGATCAGGTCCTACGCCAAGGAGGACATCCGCAGGCGCAAGAAGGGCAAAAAGGGTGGTCAGGTATCTGACAGCGACATCGAGATCGACCTTGATGCTGAAAAGGAAGAGCTTGCAGACGACGAGGAGATCCGTGAGCTCGAAGAGCTGATGCGCGAATTCTGATCCCGATGCTGAGAACAGATGACACCGGATTCGGGAATATAAAGGTAATCCAGAAGAAGGGGTTCGGCTACGGAGTCGATGCCGTTCTGCTCGCAGCTTTCGCAGCCGGGGAGACCGGTGCCCGAGGCATACCTGAGGGAAGCACTGCTGCAGACCTCGGAACCGACTGCGGCATAGTTGCCTTCATACTGACTCACAAGGTGGCAGGCATTCATGTCACCGGAGTCGAGAAGAGGGAAGAAGCAGCAGACCGGGCGAGAGAAGCAGTATCTCTGAACGGCCTTGAAGACAGAGTCAGGATCATCACAGCTGATGTGAACGCCATCACGGCCGGTGCAAGTGATATTGCAGGCGGCACTGATCCGGCTGATGCAGATGAGGGGACATCCTGCCTCAGAGGCAGCTTCGATGCGGTCGTTTCCAACCCTCCGTACTTCAGGAGGAACTCCGCGATCCCGAGCTCATCCGGAGACAGATACATCGCGAGGCACGAGACTACCGCGGACATCGGGGATTTTGCCCGTGCGGCGGCAGCTCTTCTCAGGGACAGCGGCAGCTTCTACCTGGTTCACAGACCGGACAGACTGGCGGATATATTCAGCGCACTAAGGGAAGCAGGCCTTGAGCCCAAGGAGATGCAGATGGTCGTCCCGTCGGAGACCCAGGCGGCCAACATCGTGCTTATACACGCGGTCAGGGGAGCGGGAGCTGAACTGAGGATGCTGCCTCAGATAGCGGTCCACACGCCGGACGGCGGATACACGGATGACATCATGAGAATATATGAGCGGCAGTGAAATTCTTCAACATATCAGATGCCACTTATATTATAATAAGAGTTAATAATCAAATGCCTCTCCCTGCCTGCAGGGCGGGGAAAGTATGAGCAAAAGGAGAGAACAGATATGATTACTGTAAGTGTGAAAGGCGTACTGATCGGTATTCTTCTGATCGCACTGATCGTGCTGGTGGTATTCCTGATCGTAATGGTCGCCAACGTCACAGACACCATCAAGAAGGCCAATGCCATCCTCGACGGCGGCACCGGAGCTGCAAAGAGCGTCAAAGAGACGGTAGACGGTGTAGGTTCGATCATCAGGGAAAAAGCATCACAGATTGCCGGAGTCGTTGCTAAGGGCGTTGCGTTCGCCAGCAATGCGCTTGAGAGATTCTGGAAATAGGAACAGAGGAAAAGGAGAAACAAAATGATTTTTGCTTTAACAGTTAATCAGATCCTTGTGATATGCCTGATCCTCGTTCTGATCGCTTTCGTGGTCGTCGTGGCCATAATGGCAAAGCATGCCATCGAGCTCCTCAAGAAGAGCAAAAAGCTCGTGGACGACGGACAGACTATGCTGGAGGAAACCAAAACAAAGGCAAACGAGACTGAGAATTCAATCATCTCGGCTGCGTCAAATATTGCTGCAGATACATCACCTGCAATCAAGGCCATCGCCGCCGGAGCGGCCGGACTTACAGTGATCAATCTTCTGGGGATGATCGGAAGAAAACTGACCGGAAGAAGCGGATCGGAAAGGAGAACCCGCAAGCAGGCCCGCAAGGAACTCAAAAGGTCACAGAAGATGATCAGAAAGGTCAATAAGCAGACTGAACTCGAGAGAAAGGCCATGCTGAAGGCCAAGAAGATGAGCAAGAAGGCTGCAAAGGCTGAAGCAAGGAACTTAAGAAATACCGCAAAGGCTGAAGCATTAGCCATGAGAAGGGTCGCAAAAGCAGAAGCAAGAGCTGCAAAAAAGGCAGCGGTCGTTGATGCAAAAGCTGCGAAAGCTGCTGCAAAAGAGGCTTTAAGGGCTGAGGCAAAGGCTGCAAAAGAGTCCTTAAGAGCTGAAGCAAAGGCTGCAAAAGAGTCCTTAAGGGCTGAAACAAAGGCTGCAAAGAGTGCAAAGAAAGCAAAGGGAAAAGGCTTCCTGAGCACTGTCTGGACAAAAATAAAAAATTTACTACTGGGGAGATAA
>CAMIWY010000030.1 GCA_946402595.1 uncultured Clostridia bacterium | reverse complement strand
GGATTGTCCATAAAAATGAGGGATCCCTTTCGAAAATCGGCGACAAACGACTAGGAAAAAGCTACCCGCAACAAGCGACCGGCAACAAACGACCATCAAAAAACGACCCGCAACAAAGGGAGCCTGCCATTCAACGGCGCAGCCCAAAACGGCCGCAACCTAAAACGGCACAGCCCAAAACAGCCGCAACCTAAAACGGCGCAGCCCAAAACAGCCTCAGCCTAAAACCAAAAAAAGAGGTCACCTTCCGGTGACCTCCTTTGATTCTTTGATTACTCTACTTTGATACTGGATAACACGTCTATCAAGTAATCTTTTGGTTCACTTCGAATCGATCATTAAAGATCGCTTCTTCAGTTACTTTGTTGCCTTATCAGCAAATTGCTTTTCAGCTTTTCTTACAGAACCTCTTTGATGGCATCGCCGATGATCTTGATACCCTCTTCGATTCTCTCTTCCGGCTCAGCGGAGTAGTTCAGTCTAGCTGTGTTCAGGCCGCCGCCGTTCGGGAAGAACGGAGCACCCGGTACGTAAGCAACGCCTCTCTTGATGCACTCAGGCTGCAGAGCCTTCATGTCTACGCTTTCCGGAGCTTCGATCCATGTGAACAGACCACCCTCGGAACGTGTGAACTTGCATCCTTCCGGCAGATATTTTTCCATAGCAGCGATCATGCACTGTCTTCTGCTGTCATAAGCCGGCAGAATCTTCTTGATGTGGTCATCAAGATTATACATGTCCATGAAAGCGTTTACTTCCATCTGGCTGATCGTGGAAGCCTGCAGTGCACTTGCCTGCTCCATGATGTTGTACTTCTCAAGGATCTCATCTTCAGCGCAGACCCATCCGAGTCTCTGTCCCGGAGCAAGGATCTTCGACATTGTGCCGAGGTAGATTACCAGGCCCTTCGGGTCCATCGTCTTCAGCGACGGCTGCGGTGTTCCTTCGAATCTGAGTTCTCCGTACGGGTTGTCCTCAACTACCGGAATCTCAGCATCTGTCATGACTTCCATGAACTGCTTTCTTCTCTCAAGGCTCCAGACCTTACCTGTCGGGTTCTGGAAATCAGGAATTACATAGCAGAACTTGATATTGTCATTCTCTTCGATAGCTTTCTTCAGCTCATCGATCAGCATACCCTCGTCATCAGTCGGGATAGCAACGAACTTCGGCTGATTTGCTTTGAAAGCGTTGATAGCGCCGAGGTACGAAGGAGCCTCGAGAAGAACTACGTCGCCTTCGTTCAGGAATACTCTTCCCGAGAAGTCAAGACCCATCTGCGAGCCGGCTGTCATCAGGATGTGCTCTGCATCTGTTTTGATCTGCTGCTTGTCGAACATACGCTTAGCAAGCTTTTCACGAAGCGGAAGATATCCGTCTGTCGAGGAATACTGCAGAGCTGTGCTGCCGAGCTCATCAAATACCTTCATCGAAGCTTCTTTCATTTCCTTTACAGGGAAGAGCTCCGGAGCCGGGAAACCACCCGAGAACTTGATGATCTGCGGATCGTTTGCGCTCTTCAGCAGTTCTCTGATCTCAGAAGCGGACATGTTATCCATACGACTAGCAAATTTAAGCATTTGGTTTGCCTCCTTAGAATAATGATCTTAAGATATTGTTGGATTTTTTATAAAAGAACCGTTGCGGTCCTCCATTACAGAAGCCACGACGGTCTCATATACAGTTTGATCGGATAGATCTCCATATCATCGATCCCTTCCTCAGCGTTTGCTGCTTTGAGGTCTTCGATAAGATCCTCACGACAAGTGCTGAATCTGTGCGGGATACCTGTCAGTTCCTCGATCTTCTTGCACATTTTGTAACCGTCAATAATGTCCTTAGGAGTCGTCTCACTGAGCATGTGTGTATTGTTGATCAATCCTTCTACTTTCAGACCTGTCTCCGCCTGTATCGTGGATATGTGGAACAGACAGCCTTCAAGGTCGTCCGATTCCGGTCTGTTCGTATTGATGACGACAAGGAGTTCTGAATCGCCCTGGATGAAATACTTCCTGAACTGGTTCAATACCTTTGCGCCGTCACTATCTCCGCCCACGTCAACAACAGCCATGTACTCCTTGTTCTCGAGCGGAGTCTTGAGAGCCGCCGAGAGGGCGGGAAGATCCTCGGTGATGTCGTATCCAAACGAGTTGAACTGAACCATGATACCGAGGTCTTCCATCATCTTCTGGCGTTCTCTGCTTCTGAAGTAAGGGTTCATGATATCGAGATCGAGTATCGCGACCTTATCGTATTCCTTTTTCAGATCAACGGACAGGTTAACAGATACTTCTGTTTTGCCGCTGCCGTAATGACCTGTTACCAATGTTATACGCTTCATCAGCTTTCTTTCGTCTCCTTATGCGGGCTGCCAAACCGAAAGAGCTTCCATGTTCTTCGGGATGAGCTTTGCCTTCTTGCCTGTGAATACCTTCTCGAATACTTTCTGCATCGTTTCCATGTGAACAACACCTGTAGCGTTGATGATGGCGCCGAGCATTACCATATTCTGAGTCTTGCCGTTTCCTACCTCTACTTCTGCGAGGTGCTGGCAATCAACGTAGTGTACGTTAATGTCGTCTCTTGTTGCTTTCTGCTCGATGATGGAGCTGTTGATGAAGAGATCTCCGCCCGGTACGAGCATGCTCTCGAACTTGTCGAGGGACGGACCGTTCATCGTGATAAGTACATCACACTCAGCTACGAGCGGTGAAGCGATCGGAGCGTCGGATACGTTTACTGTACAGTTAGCAGTACCTCCACGCATTTCCGGGCCGTACGACGGCATCCAGGATACTTCTTTGTCTTCGAACATAGCCGCATAAGCGATCATCTGTCCTATGAGCAGTACGCCCTGTCCGCCGAATCCGGCGATAAAGATTCTTTTTCCTGCCATCTTATTTTACCTCCTCTGGACATTTGAACTGTTTTACGGGATAGTACTCCATCATGTTCTCTCTAAGCCATTCGATAGCTTTTACCGGAGGAAGTCCCCAGTTTGTCGGGCATGTGGACAGGACCTCTACGAACGAGAATCCAAGCTTCATTTCCTGAACCTTGAATGCTCTCTCGAGAGCCTTCTTAGCTTTTCTTACGTCTGCCGGCGATGTGACAGTAACTCTTTCTACATATACAGCCGACTTGATCTGCGAAATGATCTCGCACATCTGGAGCGGGTATCCAGCCTGAGCGACTGTTCTACCTTCCTGAGCTGTTGTAGCTGTCTGTCCGATAAGTGTTGTCGGAGCCATCTGTCCGCCTGTCATACCGTAGATAGCGTTGTTGATAAATATTGTTGTGAACTTCTCACCACGCTCAGCTGCATGGATGATCTCGCCTGTACCGATGGAAGCGAGGTCTCCGTCGCCCTGGTATGTGAATACCGGAGCATCCGGGTGAACTCTCTTGATACCGGAAGCTACAGCGGGAGCTCTGCCATGCGGCGACTCGAGCATGTCAACGTTCATGTACTGGTGGGAAACGATCGAGCATCCTACCGGCGATACGCCGATTGCATCTCCGAGCTGACCTTTCTCATCGAGTACTTCCATAATAAGTCTGTGTGCGATACCGTGAGTGCAACCAGGACAATAGTGCAGTTCCTTCTCACGCATTCCTCTTGTATATTCAAATACCGGCTTCACTTACTTCACCTCCAAAATCTTCTTTGTTCTATCAACGACTTCGATCGGGTCAAGCAGCATACCGCCGACTCTGTTGATCAGATGTACAGGATATTTGCCTTCTACTTCTGCCTTTACGTCCTTCATCATCTGTCCCATCGAAAGCTCGCAGCAGATAATGTTCTTGCAGTTGTCGCCGATCAGTTCGAATGCCTTGTGCGGGAACGGCCACAGTGTCTTAAGTCTGATAAGACCTACATTGTAACCCTCTGCCTCAAGAGCCTGCATAGCTTCTTTGACGACTCTGGATACCGAGCCGTAAGCTACGAACAGTGTGTCGCAATTCTCAACGTTGATAGCTTCCCAATCCTGGAGCTCAGCCTCAGCCTTTTCATACTTCGGCCAATACTGATAGATGTACTCCTCGAGGAGTTCCTGCTGAAGCCATACGGAGTTGATAGCGTTTCTTTCTCTCTTCCATTTGTGACCTGTCAGAGCATACGGTTTCTTCTCCCAGATCTCTTCCTCTGTAAGCGGAGCTTTTTCCGGAGGAAGTACTACAGGCTCCATCATCTGGCCGATCATACCGTCGGCACAGACCATAACCGGGTTTCTGTACTCGTCAGCGATATCGAAAGCCTTGTAGATCATGTCGCAAGCTTCCTGGATCGTAGCCGGTGCGAGAACGATAGTGTGATAGTCACCGTTGCCGCCGCCTCTTGTAGCCTGCTCGTAGTCAGCCTGTCCCGGCTGAATGGATCCGATTCCCGGGCCGCCTCTCATGACGCTTACGAGAACTACCGGAAGCTCTACCGAGCTAAGCAGTGAAAGGTTCTCCTGCATCAGAGCGATACCAGGGGATGATGTCGACAGCAGTACTCTGCCGCCTGCAGCAGCAGCACCGTAAGCCATGTTCATAGCTCCGAGCTCACTCTCTGCCTGAATAAAGTAACCGCCAGCCTTCGGAAGCTCTCTGGACATGAATTCCGGAACTTCGTTCTGCGGTGTGATCGGGTAACCGAAGTAGTATCTGCATCCAGCGTTCATTGCGGCTGTAGCAAATGCTTCGTTACCTTTCATAAGTTTCTTCTCTGCCATTTTGCTACCTCCTTAATCAAGCCTGTACACATTGATGATGCCATCCGGGCACATCAGCGCGCAACTTGCACATGCAATACATTCATCTTCGTTCGTGACTGTTACAGGGTGATAGCCCTTTCTGTTTACGTGCTCCGGGTCAAGCGCCAGAATGTTCTTCGGGCAGACGGAGACACAGAGCTCACAGCCCTTGCATCTGTCAGATCTGAATTCCAATTTTCCTTTTGCCAACTGTTCCCACTCCTTTTTTAATTAACAAGTGATAAGTTATCAAATTATACGTACCTACAGAATTCATTTTACTCAAAACGGCGCCAACCGTCAATCAATGTACGTTTCATTCAAAGAAACAAAAACACCATCAAAGTTTCACTTTAGTCGCTCTTTTGGAGTATTTTTTCGACAGAAAACGATATTTTTTTAACAATAGGTCCTTTTTCTCAAAAAAGTTTCTTGATATGAAACTTTTTGCTTGACCGCACTATTTTTTTAATAGTAAAATCTCCTTACAAATAACCGGACACCGATTCATTTTTACGGCGCGATGAGCGCCTCAGGTAGGAGAAGAAGAATGAGTAAGATCACGGAACACGTAGGCGACAGGATCAGGAGAGGCCGCAAGGGCAAAGGGCTTACCATAGACGAATTCGCCAAGATGATCAACAAGAGCAAAGCCACTGTTTCCAAGTACGAGAGCGGCTCCATCACCATCGACGTAGAGACTCTGCTGGATATAGCGGACGCTCTTGATATGGACCTTAAGAGCCTCATCGACTATCACTCTCCGAACGTGAGACCAAGGCCCCTGCCGCAGAACTCATTTTTCAACCAGCCGAAGCTGTTCGTCTACTATTATGACGGCCGTATCAAAGGCATAGTCAGATCCCTCATCGAACTAAGGACATCGGATGACGGACAGGCCGTCGACGCCCAGCTTTTCATGGGACTTGACGAAAACTTTAACAAGGAGCGCGTCCAGCACATATTCGAGGGGAAGATGACTGCTTACGACACTATCACCCACCTCAACATGGTCAACCAGGTCAACGCCACGGAGCTCCTTTACCTGTGCATCCTCAACCCGATGCACGCCAACGCTCCGGCCGTCGGCATCCTCAGCGGTATAGCCAGCAGCCCGTTCTTCGCGCCGATCGCGATCAAGATCATCGTGTCGAAGAAGCAGATCCGCGAGGACTCCATGCTGCTGAACATCCTCGAGCTCAACAAGGAAGACTCCAGGAACCTTCGTTATTATAATATGATGGTCATCAACCGTCCGAACATCGTGACGCTGAACGACAAGTAAGCAGACTGAGAAGCAGCATAAGAAAAGGAGCATCAAACTTTGGATCTCGAAAAACTCAGACAGAACAGAAACGAAACGAACAACTTTCTCCGCCACATCGGCGCGGAGATAACCCATATCGAAGAGGGCTCGGCTGTGATCGAGCTCGTTCCTTCCGATGAAGTGCTTAATCCTTCGGGAGCGGTCCACGGAGGCTGTCTCTTCACCATGGCGGATATCGCCGCCGGTACCGCTGCGTGTGCTTATGGATATCACGGTGTGACCGTCAACAGTTCTTTCAACTATCTCAGTCCTGCCATCGTCGCAGGCGATCCGCTTACTGATCCGAAAAAGATCATCGCGACATCCCGGGAGCTCAAACGCGGCAAGCGCGTGCTTTTCTACGAAGTCGACGTCACCGATCAGGACGGCAGACTCCTCTGCAGCGGCCAGTTCACCATCATGCCGCTGGACATGAAGATCGAACTGTAATAGAAATATCAAAAACACCGGCGGAGCGATATCCGCCGGCGCTGTTTTTTCCCTATCATTTCCCGGATGCCCGGATCGTTCAGGGCCCTACTTCAGATCCTTTTTCAGGATCGCTCTCATATGTCCTCCCCAGACTTCAACTGTCTTGACGAGTTCGAATCCCGATTTGTAAGCGTTGTTCAGGCTGTGCACGTTGTCCGGATGGATCTTCGTAAGAGCGACTTCAGCTCCCAGCTTCAAAGCCTCAGCTTCTCTTATAGCAAAGAAGAACTTCTGAAGACCGAAGCCTCTGTACTCCGGCATGACGAATGAAGTATCCATCGAGACCGCTTTCTTCTGATACTCTTCCGTATCCTCGATGAATCTTCCGTAGTTCCTCCAGCAGACTCTGTTCGCTATCATCAAAGTGAACGCGGCCATCTTGTCACCGTCCATGAAAACGAAGCAGACATCGTTGTCTACCGATTCAGCATAGTCCTCCTCCGTGGTCAGATACAGAAAATCTTTGACGGGGAGTCCGTCGCTGATTATCTGCTGGTTCTTGACGATCATCGGAACATCTTCCGGAACGCAGCGTCTCAGCGTGAACACTTTGCTCTCGCCCGAGCGGCGTGTCATCTCCATTTCACAAGGGATTTCAGGTATCTTTATATCCGACATTTTCCGTTCCTCCTTCGCTTACTCAAATATCTTACGCAATATGCATCTCTTCAGCCCGCCGTATATGACCATCGTCTTTACGACTTCATATCCTGTTTTGTAAGCATTCGCCAGACTGAATTCGTTGTCCGGGGCGATCGTCGTGACCGCCTCTGTGCAGCCGTCTTCCTTCGCGGCCTCTTCCCTGAGCTCGAAGAAGAACTTCTGCAGACCGAAGCCTCTGTACTTCGGGGATACGAACGATGTATCCATCGAAGTCGTCTTCATCAGATGCTCGTCGTCATAGTCGAGATACTCGCCGTAGTTCCTGTAGGAAACGCGGCCCGATACTCCCAGTGTGAACGCCGCCATCTCGTCGCCATCCATGAAGCAGAAGCAGTAGTCGAGCTTGACCGACTCCAGGAACTCCTCAGGCTTCGTTTTGACGAATATGCTCTTGTCCGGCAGTGCGTCATATACGTCCTGCTGCAGTTTCACGATCGCGTCCACGTCGCTTTCGTCGCAGCGGCGGAGGGTGAACACCTTCGTTTCTCCGGACTTTCTGCTCATTTCCATATCACACGGTAGTTGCATCATTTTTGCCACCTCTTCCTGCAGCACCACGTACTGCACTCCTATTATCCAGAAATTTTGCTCATATAAAAGTTATACCAAAAATACGGCAGACCCGCAATATGGTCCGCCGTATCACGTTTACTTATGTGTGGCATGCTTACTGCATCAGCGCTTGTTCGACCTCTTCCAGATGCCGAGCTTTTCCGCTTCCTCGATCAGGCTGTCCCTAAGGTCCGGGTGCGCGATGCTTATCAGTTCCTCAGCGCGCTGCCATTCGCTCTTGCCCATCATGTTCACCTTGCCGTACTCTGTGACGATGTAGTAAGCATCCGTACATGTCGACGTGATCTTCGAGCCGTCGAGCGACGGGACGATCTTGGAGCGAAGAACGCCGTTCTTGTCAGTGTAAGCAGACTTCGTGCAGATATATCCTTTGCCGCCTTTCGATCTGAACGCTCCCATCAGGAAGTCCATCTGACCGCCGCATCCGCTGATCTGTCTCGGACCTACGCTCTCGCTTGAGATCTGACCGTAAAGGTCGACCTCGATGGCGTTGTTGATCGAGACCATGTTGTCCAGCTGTCCGATCACAGCCGGATCGTTGACATAGTCGACAGCCGTCGTCATCACAGACGAATTGTCTGCCGCCCAGTCATATATATCCTGCGATCCCATGACCATCGTGAAGACGGTCTTGTATCTGTCTATGTTCTTGTGGATGTTCGTGATCTTGCCTGCTTTGTAAAGATCGCAGAGCGCTTCGCACAAAAGCTCAGTGTGGATACCTATGTCCTTGATGTCTGACTCCGCAAGTCTGACGCCTACCGAATCTGATATCGATCCTACGCCAAGCTGCAGGCAGATACCGTCATGCATATCTTCCATTATATAATCAGCAAGCTTGAAATCGGACTCTGTCGGAGCATTCCTCGGAAGGTTCGGGATCGGACCGTGCTCGCCCTCGACTA
The DNA here is from genome assembly GCA_946402595.1 of uncultured Clostridia bacterium. Taxonomy (GTDB): domain Bacteria; phylum Bacillota; class Clostridia; order Peptostreptococcales; family Anaerovoracaceae; genus Crickella. The sequence goes on along the minus strand of CAMIWY010000030.1, from coordinate 1,053 downwards.
CGGCATCGATCTCAGAGATGTGGACCGTGTTCTGAGTTCCCTGTACATGAGGCAGGTTTTCGTTGACCTCAAGTATCTTGTATTTCGCAACGTCCATCAGAGCGCGCTCCGCAGCGCACTGCATCGAGAAATAGAAATATCCATGCTCATCCATCGGCGATACCTGTATCATCGCGACGTCGACCTTACAGTATCCTTGTCTGTAGATCTTCGGCATGTTCCTGAACATCATCGGTATGAAGAAACACTGTCCGTTATCTCTCAGCTTCCTCTCACCTGCCGACAGGAACCAGGAGTTGTAGCAGAAATGTTCCAAAGAAGGATCACACACCGCCACTTCCACAGGACGCAGGGACTGGTATCCTCTGATCTTTACATCGTGGAGTTCGTCTCTTCTTGCTGCCAGAGCCTTGTCGAGCAGATCAGGTATCCCTGTCGCTCCGGAATAGTCGACCCAGTCGCCATCCTTCACTACCTTGACCGCCTCCTCAGGAGTCTTTAGTTTTGCCCTGTACTCAGTTGAATAGTTCGTTAGCATATACGGCATCCTTTCTTTTCTATTTCTCCGGCCGAACGGCCTTGCTTCCGTTGTTAGTATATATTTTACAATGCGGGCAATTCTATGTACACTTATTTTTGTATCTCGAAAGCCCGCATTATAGTGGGCTTTTGTGCAGATCAAGACACTTTTTGGCTACTCTTTGGTGTTTTCGCCGAAAAAATGATGCGTCCCCGCCCGCAAACGGCCGCCGCACAAAAAGAGAAAGCGGCATTTCCGCTTCCTGAACCTGTAAGATGAAAGTAGACATGCAAAAAGAGCATGTCTACTTTTTTCATGGTATGCTTCGTACAGGAGGTGAGGACATGGGCAGACCAAAAGGCGGAAAAAATCGCAAGTGGACCGTTGAGGAGAAGTTGCGAATCGTTAACAGGCATTTGAAGGATCATGTTCCAATGCAGCAGATTGCGAGAGAAGAAAACGTCAGTAGCGGCTTGTTGTCCGCTTGGGTGAGCAAGTATTTGGAGGGCGGAGAACATGCTTTGGCAGCACGA
>CAMIWY010000029.1 GCA_946402595.1 uncultured Clostridia bacterium | reverse complement strand
ACTATACCGTTGGCCTTGATCGCGTCCCAGTCGCTGTCAGCATCGCAGTAGTGGATCATGCCGACATCGATGTAATCTGTTCCGAGCCTCTCAAGAGAATCCTCGAATGCCGCTTTGACATCGTCAAGGTCTCTGCTCCTCTCATACTGTCCGTTCTTCCACACTGATGATATATGCGACTGAATGATGAATTTCTCTCTCCTGCCCTTCAGCGCTTCGCCAAGAGCGGACCTTGCCTCAGGGTCCGGTGAGAACAGGTCAAAATAGTTGACGCCTGCCTCCTCAGCCATGTCTATGAACTTCTTCGCCAGGCCCGTGTCCTGCACGAACCCTTCGCATCCGAGTGCGATGACGCTGACTTCAAGTCCTGTATTTCCGAGTTTCCTGTATTCCATGTCCTCTGTATATGTTCCTTTTCAATCTGTATTAATTCTCATCTTCAAAGCCCTTGAAGACCGGTTCGCCGGTATACTCGAGAGGTTCTTCCTCTCCTCTCAGCACGCGGAGTGCGCCGGCCGCCATGGCCTCATGCTCCACCTCGCCCGGATAGAAGAACACCGGCGCGATCCACTCGCAGCGCTCGCGGATCTTCTGCTGCAGGTCGCTGAACCGCAGCAGACCTCCGCCGCATACGATTCCGTCGACCCTGCCCGACAGCACAGTCGCCATCTCCCCGATCGCTTTGCATATGTTGTATATCATGGCGTCCCACACCCTTACGGCCCTGCTGTCGCCATTCTCGACCATCTCATGGATCACATCAGAGTTGGACGTGCCGAAATACCCGGTCAGTCCGGCATTTCTTGTCAGCACTTCCCTGGCTGCCGCGACCGCTTCACCGTGATCAGCAAAGTGAGTCTCATCAATGCCTATGCGGCTCCTGTGCTCATTGTCGAAATAGTAATCGATGACCGAGCTGACAGGGAGTGCGCCCGTCCTAGTAGGAGTGAACGGACCCTCTCCGCCGGCATTGTTCGTCGAATCTATCATCCGGCCGTGCTCATGCGCAGATATGCTCATGCCGCCGTCGATGTGGCAGACGATATAATTGCCGTCCTCATATCTGACGCCGCGGTTCCTGCAGTGCAGGCGGACAGTACCCTTGAGGTTGAGAGCATGGGTGCTCGAGGTCCTGTATATGCCAGGAACACCGGTCACCCTTGCAAGATCGCAGAACTCGTCCGTCTTGGGACTGTCAACCATGAACACCCTGCCGCCGTACTCCTTCTGCAGAGCGACAGCGATCGGGATGCCGAGATTGGCCGGATGGTCTACACCCGTGACCGCATTAAGATTGTCCCGGATAAGAAGATCATTGGCCTCATATGTGCCTCCTGTGCACGGCATGTTCGCGCCGCCGCGCCCGACGATGGCATCCACCCCGGTAAGGTCGATGCCGTTGTCATCCAGGAATTTCCTGATCATCTCCAGCCTGTAGTCAAGCTGCTCCCTGACGCTCCCGAGACTTGCCAGCAGCGGCGCGTCCTGAAAGACATTCGTCTCCACCAGCTTTTTCTCATCTTCAAAATATGCCAGCTTGGTCGAAGTCGACCCCGGATTGATAACAAATATCCTGTAACTCATTCCTCTTGTCTGATTGTTCCCCTCGTGATGTTTCTTTATTTACCCAGCCTGTGCGCGACATGGATCAGCCACGCGGCATTTTCCATAAGCTGCTCCCTTGTGACACGGCCCTTCTTCAGACCTGCCATCATGTTCCTGTGATCAAGGCGGCAGCCCGGCATGAACAGGCTGTGTCCCGCAGCAGCTACGACAGCCGGATCAGGGATCCCGTACACTGACTCCTTATTGAGAAGCATGCCGTTTCCGATTACCCAGTCTGTCATGACAAGACCATCGAATCCGAACTCGTCCCTGAGTATATCCGTTACAAGATCGCGCCTCTCTGATGTATGAACGCCGTTCAGCAGGTTGTATGAAGTCATCAGCGATACAGGGTCGGATTCTCTGATGCAGATATCAAATCCTCTGAGATATATCTCCCTCATCGCACGCTCGCTCACCTGGCTGTTATTGGCGTATCTGTTGTTCTCCTGATTGTTGGCAGCGTAATGCTTGATCGTTACGCCGCGTCCCTCATGTGACTGAACGCCCTGAGTAAGTGCCGCAGCCATCTTTCCGCTCACGAGAGGATCCTCCGAGAAGTATTCGAAGTTCCTGCCGCACAGCACGTTTCTGTGAATATTGAGAGCCGGAGCCAGCCACAGGTCTATGCCGAAGATGTCCATCTCGGAGCCGACAATATCACCGCACATGCGGGCAAAATCAACGTCGAAGCTCTGAGCGACCGCTGTTGCGATAGGGATCGCTGTCGTGTACTGTTCTTTGACCTCGATGCCTCTCTCCTTCAGCTTTCTGAAGCGTGCACGGATGTCCATTACGATCTTGGCAGCATCAGGCATGTACTCCATCATTCCTTCAGGGACACCCGGGCCTAGCGAGTGCTTGCCCTTTTTGTCCTCGTAATATCTTGGAGCCACTCTCACGCCGGCAGGGCCGTCAGCCATGACTATGCGGTTTATGCCCTTGTCCTCGAACATGCTACAGCTTTCACCGGCAGCACCGGCAACAGTCGTGGATGAATCGCCGACAACGGTATAGAGAGCCCCTCTCGGATCGAACGCTCCGATGTTCAGATAAGCGAGCTCCTTGTCGCTCAGTTCATCAAGGACCGCCTCATGTTCAGGCCTGTTGGAGCCGTAAGATACCAGCTCGGTCTGAAGCTCGCTCAGGTCAAGTCTGTTTACAGGTAATTTATCTGCGTCAAACAGCCTGACAGGGTCCGCAGACCCGGCTCTTTCGAATCTATGATCCTCAAAATCAGGCTTCCCGAGCAGATTCTTCACCTGCTTCAGTTCAACTTCCTCTTCAAGTTCGTATACTGCAGCCGCTTTGACATCCTCGCTGCTGTTTCCTGCAAGGATCACATACTTTCCCTTCTCAAGAACGTATGCAGCCTTGCTCTCATCATAGCTTGCGAGGTCTTCAGCGGTAAACTTCACTGTCACGGTCTCCTCTTCGCCCGGTGCCAGTTCACCTGTCTTGGCGAATCCCGCAAGGCGCTTTACCTCTTTGTCAAGCCTGCCCTGAGGACATGCGGCATATACCTGGACGACTTCACGGCCCGGATACTTTCCTGTATTCTTCACTCTGACAGCTACGGTGAATTCTCCGAATTCAGCCTTTACGCTCTCTGTTTCAAGCGCAAAATCCGTATACCCGAGTCCGTAACCGAACGGGAACAGCGGCTTTACGCCGGCCACGTCAAAGTAGCGGTATCCGACATAGATGCCTTCCTTATATCTGGTCTCATCGATCCCGCCGAATTCTCCGATACTGCAGTAGTCGTCATATGCAGCCCATGTAGTCGTCAGCTTGCCCGAAGGATAAGCCTTGCCGAGCAGTATGTCCGCAAGAGCGCTGCCTGTCTCAACTCCGAGCTGCGACAGAACGAGGATGTTCCCTACGCTCATTACAGGCGTCAGGTCCACAGGACCCCCTGCATTGATGACAAGCATGAATTTTGCATACTTTCTGTCCATCTCGAGGATGTCTCTGACCTCTCCGTCAGTGAGTTTGAAGTCTCCCTTCTCAGGCATCCTGTCATTTCCCTCACCTGATATCCTTGAGAGAACGTATACAGCCGCATCAGCGTTGAACTTGATCGGGATGCTGAACTCAGGCTCTTTCATGACTGCCCCCATCGACAGGGACATGACATTGACCTTTTCTTCCTTAGCCCGCTGTTTCAGCTCTTCCTTGAAGGCTTCCTTGGCCTCATCCCTGCAGTATCCGTATACCGTGAGCCAGTCTCTGTTGTACAGCTCAAAGCCTGCCCTCATGAGGCCTTCCTCTATATTCACAAAGTATCTTGAGTTTACCTCGCCGGATCCGGTTCCGCCCTTGACTGTGTTTCTCACGCCGCTCCCGACAGCCTCGATGGTTCCTGCCTTTTCAAGAGGGAAAGCTCCGTTCTTCTTCAGCATTACAGTACATCCGCCGAGATAATGTCTCAGTCTTCCGATATTTTCACTCTCATATCTGTTCATTATTGTGTCCTTCTCTTTCCGGCGCAATGTAACTGCGCCGCCTGTTCTGCAGTCTCCTGTGACTATACGTATCTTCCGTACGAATCAAAGTGCAGGTCCTCCTGCTGCATTGCATCAGGAGCCATATATGACTTATACAGTGCGACACCGAGGTCTGCCATGTACCAGATTCCCATTCCGCCGAATGTGAGCAGCTTTAACAATCCGAGACCAATCTGTCCGCGCACGAATCTGTCCACGCCGTACATGCCGCAGACAAGTGAAAACACCCAGGTAAATATGTGCTTGTTGCACTTCCTGGCATACGGAACTTCCTCATACTGATCGTTCGCAGGCCCGTACCACGTATTGTCTGTGCGGTCATCATATCCATCCGCACTCTGACCGGAGGCATTCTCATATATTTCCTCTGAGTACGCATCCTCTGTTTCATATCCGTCAGCCGGCTCGGTATCGACTTCCCATACCATGTTATCGATATCCACGTCTATTGCTTCTGCAGTACCGCCGTCAGTGTCCTCAGGCAGCTCATCCGTGTAGCCATCTGTGTAGTCTTCCGCATAGCTGTCTGCAGTGTCCTTTATCTCAGGGAATGTGACCTTCTGTTTTTCTTCCTGAAGGAGTTCTGCCATCTTTTCCGTCTCCTTTTTCTCCGTCTGTTTACGCCTTTTGCTTTTCCTTCGCTGCCGTTCCGATGACTTTCCGGCACACGGCATTACCTTTTAATAATATATCTTTTTCAACCATTATGCTATTTATTCCGCATTATTCGGTTCAGATATGACTGCTTTTATTACCTCTTCCACATCTGCATGGATAACAAGATCCGCCTTCGCATCCGCAGGCGTCGTCTCCCGGTTGATGACGACCAGATTCTTCCCGCTGAAGTATTCAATGAAGGACGCTGCCGGCTCCACCTGCAGGGATGTACCGGCGACAATAAGCGTATCCGCGCCCGTTATCTCACGCTCCGCTCCGATGCAGGTGTATCTGTCCGGTGACTCTCCGTACAGGACCACCCACGGTTTTATGAGACCGCCGCACCTGTCGCAGCGCGGCACACCTGTGCTCCCTGTTATCTTCTCCAGCGGATACTCAGCATCGCAGTTTATGCAGTAGTTCTCATGGATATTGCCGTGGAGCTCGTAGACTCGCTTATTCCCCGCCATCCTGTGCAGGCCGTCTATGTTCTGTGTCACAATGCCCCTCAGCCTGTCAGCCTTCTCCAGATCATACAGCCAGCGGTGGACCGCATTGGGCTCTGCATCCGGGTGGACCATGTACTGTCTGTAGAAGTCATAGAAATCCGCAGTGTGCAGTGCAAAATACGTGGCGCTGAGTATGTCTTCAGGCGGCATGCCCTTCCACCTCTCACTGTACAGGCCGTCTGCCGATCTGAAGTCAGGTATCCCGCTTGCAGTCGAAACACCCGCGCCTCCGAAAAATACGATCCTGCGCGACCTCCCGATGATCTCCTTAAGTTTTGCAATATCCTCATTCGTATACATAGATGTATGATATAACAACCGTCGTCAAAAATCTTGTTAATCGGTGTAAGTTATCATATAATATCGCATTATGCAGGAAATCATACTTGAATCACTACAGGATACCATCAAGGATACGGTGACACTGATCCCGTTCCTCTTCATCACCTATCTGGTAATGGAGTGGCTCGAACGCAAAACAGAGGATCAGTCTGTCGCCGCTCTTTCGCGTATAGGAAAATTCGGTCCTGTCTTCGGTGCAGGTGTCGGAATCATCCCGCAGTGCGGCTTTTCGGCTGCAGCGGCCAGCCTCTACTCAGGCGGCGTCATCAGCGTAGGCACGCTGCTCGCGGTATTTCTCTCGACCTCGGACGAGATGGTCCCTATTTTCTTATCTGAAGCTGTAAGCCCGGCAGTCATCGGCAAGCTCCTGCTGACCAAGTTCATCATCGCCATGACAACAGGTCTCTTTGCAGACTTTCTTATAAAAGTGGTCCACTATACTTTCCGTACCCACAAGCACATACACGATCTGTGCGAGCAGGATGAGTGCGGCTGCGAAGATGAGGAAGGCGGCATATTCCGTTCCGCATTCGTTCATACAGCCAAGATCACCATCTTCATATTCATAGTCTCGCTGGCAATAAGCCTTCTTGTGGGATTTCTGGGTGAAGATGCGATAGCATCATTCCTGACCGGCATCCCTGTACTGGGCGTGTTCCTGTCGGGTCTCATAGGTCTTATCCCTAACTGCGCAGCTTCGGTAGTCATAACCCAGCTGTACCTCAGGGGCATGCTCACTCCGGGCCAGCTGCTCGCAGGCCTTCTGGTCAGCGCAGGCGTCGGCATACTGGTCCTCATAAGGACCAACCGCCATCAGGCAGAGAATGCAAGAGTCATCGCTGCGCTGTATGCAAGCGGCGTTGCATGGGGCCTTCTCATCGACCTGCTTGGCATCACGTTCTAGGCAGCCGGCAGATTCTGCCCTGCATCAGCAATATGCAGATTCACAGATATACAACACCAAAGGCCATACCCCTTACGGGATACGGCCTTTTTCAGTTATGTGATATATTCTCCTGTCCCTTTCGCAGCTCTATGCGATTCCGTTCTGAGCGTCCAGCTCGTCCGGATCAGGCATCGACTGCATCGCCTCAAGGACCTCAGCAAACAGATCCTGAAGCTCCCATCCGAGCTGTTCAGCGCCCTTTCTGATGACTTCTCTGTCACAGCCTGCTGCAAAGTGCTTGTCCTTGAATTTCTTCTTTACGGACTTGACATCCATATCCTTGCAGCTGTGTGAAGGTCTCAGTATTATTGCGGCACCGATAAGCCCTGTGAGTTCATCTGCAGCAAAGAGGAATTTCTCCATCTCATGCTCAGGCTCCACATCAGAGCAGAGGCCGTAGCCGTGACTGCAGACAGCATGTACTATCTCCGGCGGAGTATCTATCTCCGCAAGAAGCTCAGGTGCCTTCTTGCAGTGCTCTTCAGGCCACATCTCAAAATCTATGTCATGCAGCAGTCCGCACAGTCCCCAGAAGTCAGGATCGTAGCCCTTCTTCTGAGCATAATATCTCATTACGCCCTCAACTGTAACGGAATGATGCAGATGGAACGGCTCCTTATTATATTTCTTAAGAAGCTCCCATGCCTGTTCTCTTGTGATCATATCTTATTCCCCCGGCAGGATCATTATTTAGTGATTTCGTCCTCAGCAGCTTCCTTGGCATCCTCTGCCTCGCCCTTGAGCTCATCAGCCTTAGCCTTGACATCCTCTCCGAAGTCCTTGAGGATGGATCTTGCCTTTTTGCATGCGTCGCAGTCGCAGAACTCCTCGCCCTTGGCCTTGAGCTCTTCAGCGTGGGATTTTATCTTCTCAGCAAACTCTTCGCCGAACTTGTCCTTCGCATCGTCTGCACCGAATGTCTCCAGAAGATCGCCTACGGAGTTGATACCTTCCTTGAGCTGCTTGATAAGCTCAGTCTCTGCAAGTTTCTCTGCGGAATCGCCGAGCTTGTCGCTTACTTCCGCCATCTTCTTGCCGAGTTCCGTGTTTTCTCCTGCGTACTTTTCAGCCATATCGCCGAGCTTGTCTATTGCAGGAGCCGCCTTTTCTGACAGCTTGTCATATGAATCAGCAACCTTTCCACTGACATCAGCCATCTTTTCATTGAACTTACCGGAAGACTCAACGACCTTGTCTACTGCATCATTGAGCTTGTCCCATGCCTTGTCAGCCTTGTCCTTGATGTCATACTTCTCATCAGCTACAGCCAGCCACTTCTCGGCAGCCTCTCTCAGAGGTCCGTAGCAATGTCCCTCAAGCAGTGATTTGACCTTATCGACAGTTTCTTTGTTAGCCATTTCGTAACCTCCTTTGCGGCTATTTTTACAGCCTGCCGCCCAGCGCGGCCCGCTGATCATTACCTTATAATTATAGCATAAGCTTCATCCTTATACATACCTTAAGAACCAAGACCTTTCTGCAGTTTTCCGCAGAGTGGTCCGCCTGCAGGATCACGGTTTGCCGCTCAGCTTTCTCGCTCGCCCTTCAGTATACTCTGCGACCTGCTTCCACAGCTTTCTCAGATGGTTCTTGTGGGCGCACAGCTTCTCAGTGCAGTTGCTGCAGTGAAGATATCCGTTGGTGGATTCGGCAAAACGCTCGGGATACCTGTAGAAGGTGATCTCCCAGCGGAGCATCAACGCAACTGAGAGCGCCAGAAGGCTCCATGTATATGACTCCCTTACGAAGAAGAGCGGTGTGAACATCATCGCATAGTCCCAGTTGTATATCCGGCACGTGCTGCAGCATTTGTTCTTCAGGAACCAGGCCTGGAACGGGCAGAAGAACAGGATGCATATCATGTCGCATACAGAGTAGACGCAGCACAGCAGTATCATGATCCCGTCGTCGAGGATATTCATCATGTGAAGAGCCCCGAATATCCCGTTGAAAGCTATCCATATCAGCGCGACCAGCATCACGGCATTGTTGTCCTGGACTTTTATCTCTGTATTGCCGGTCCGGATGTAGTTTCTTTCAAACTGCTTCTGGCTGCCGGGGCTCTCAAGTTTTGACGGGAAGAACCTCAGGACCATCTCCAGGGTGAACACAGTCCATATGATACTTATGATCAGCGGCCTTCTCTCAAGAATGGTCTCAACATCCTCTCCTCCGTTCAGCCTGAAATGCAGATACATCAGAAGGAAAGCCAGCAAAAGAGCCGACCGGTACACCAGCCGTATATAATGAAGCATGCTGACCGCAGTCAGCTTTACCTTCTTTCCATTTCTTGTCATCTTCCGCGCCCCCGCTTTTCCTTTCTGTCCTTCAAGCTGCAATCAATATGGCAGCTCTCCTCTGCAGACTGATTATACCATATTTGTACAAATATCAGGCCAGTTATGTGTCAGCGTGGACGGTCCCCGGTGTCGCTATTGGACTAAATGGCAAATTAGTCCAATATGGCTGTCCCAATCGACACACAGTCACTTGACTTGCCCCACTTCAGTGATAATATAGTTACGACATTAAATTGCCGGGGGAGCTTTCGCTGAGATATCCCGCATGGGATAGACCCTTTAAACCTGATTCGGGTAATTCCGACGTAGGAAGGTGAACAAAAGGTTATCACTTGGAGCATCAGTTTATTTGCTCCGCACAGCAGCTCTCCTTAATAACACATTAAGGAGGATTTTTTTATGCAGGCTTTTTTCGAATCAACAACCGGTAAGATCGCTGTTATCGTTGTCATTGCCATACTTCTCCTTCTCATCGCCATGGGCGGCAAGGAGAAGAAGACTGATGTACGCGCACTTACCATCTCCGCACTCATGATCGCTCTTGCGACCGTTCTCGGACAGATCAAGGTATTCTCGATGCCTCAGGGCGGCTCCGTAACACTGTTCAGCATCCTGCCGATCGTCGTCTGCGGATATCTTCTCGGTACACGCCGCGGTGTCATGGCCGGATTCTGCGTCGGTCTGATCAACCTGATCTTCGGACCGTATGTCATCCATCCTGTCCAGCTCCTGCTCGACTACCCTGTCGCTTTCGGAGCACTCGGTCTTTCCGGACTTACAGCCAATATGAAGAACGGTCTCACCAAGGGATATATCCTCGGCATCATAGGCCGCTACATCTGCGCAGTACTCTCGGGAGTCATCTTCTTCGGAGAATATGCACCTGAAGGCTTCAATGCATGGACATGGTCGCTCTGGTACAACCTCACATATC
>CAMIWY010000028.1 GCA_946402595.1 uncultured Clostridia bacterium | reverse complement strand
CTTCAGCAGGAGCTACTGCACCTGTTCCTGCGTTGTTTACAAGAATGTCAATACGTCCGAACTCAGCAAGGACTTCATCAACTGCAGCATTTACCCTGTCGGTATCTGTGATATCGCACTGAACACCGATAGCCTTTACGCCGAACTCTTCAGCGATCTTAGCTGCGTTCTCATCACAGAGATTTTTTCTTCTTGCCATGCATACGATGTTACAGCCCTGGTTAGCGAGCGCTCTTGCCATCTGAACACCGAGACCGGTGGATGCACCTGTGATGATAGCTACCTGCCCTGTGAGATCAAAATAATTCTTCATTGGAACCGCCTCCTTTTAGATTTGAGTAATAATTATGTTCGTATATATTATGCCATCCATTATAGCTTGATTCTATGTAAGTTTATTATTTGACTATAGCGGCAAACCAGCAGCAGCAGGATGACCGGGGAAGTCAGGGGAGAAGGGACTCTGATAATTAATTAACAAAAAATGATGTAAAGAGGACTTTACATCGCCTGATTGTATGAATAAAAATGCATGACAGGCAATGTTTATTTGGATGACAGAACAATGATACGGGATAAAAATTGTGGAAAATAGCTCGAAAAGGGGCGAGACTGATAATTAATTAACGAAGTTTTACCGCTTGTTACATTAATAACTAGTCTTGCAAAGCCTTGAAAACTCAAGGTTTTGCCCTTTGTGATGGATGTGTGAACAGCCAAAAAAACGAGTCTTAATGTGAAGTTAATATCAATTTAAGATTGACTTAACATGAAAATTGGTCAATAATTAGTGTATGTTAAATATTGTCACCAATTTATCATCTTATTGCGACAATTCGTATCAAAATAACCCGAAACTATTCTGGATATCGAAAATGCCGTAAAAAGTAACCAAGAAATCGGACCGGACAGATCCTAAGCATCCAGGCCGGACGTAAGGTAAAATTTACCAGTTTTAAATCAAAATAAGCGCTGTAGGGTGGCAATAGAAAAGGAGTTTTATATGAGTTCTGAAATGATAACCTTTATACTTTACTTCGTCGCTCTGATGGGAGTAGTACTTTACTTCTACGTCAAGGACAAGCAGAGAAGCCAGGAAGACTACTTCCTCGGCGGACGTGCGATGGGACCTTGGGTAACCGCTCTTTCCGCACAGGCATCAGATATGTCAGCATGGCTGCTGATGGGACTTCCTGGATCGATCCTCGCATTCGGATTCGGCCAGATGTGGATCGGTATCGGACTTGCTCTCGGTACTGCTCTCAACTGGATCCTCTGTGCGAGAAGGCTGAGAGTATTCTCAGAGGAAGCTGATGACTCGATCACTATCCCGCAGTTCCTCGCTAACAGATTCGATGCAGATTCGAAGACACTGCAGGTAATATGTGCTCTGATCTTCCTGTTTGCTTACACTATCTACGTTGCTTCCGCATTCGTAGCAGGCACAACAGTATTCGGAACACTGTTCCCGGGAATCTCCACATCACTCGCAATGATAATCTTCGCACTGCTGATCGTATTCTACACGATCTTCGGCGGATTCACTGCAGTATGCTGGACAGACTTCTTCCAGGGCATGCTGATGATGATCGCTCTGATGGCAGTTCCTATCGCAGTTATTGCTACACATCAGAACCTCGATACATCACTGCTCACTAAGGTATATGAGTACACAGATGCAAGCGGCGCAGTCGTAACATGCGACTTCGGAGGCGGCCTCTTCAGCGCAAGCTGGCAGGATGTTGCAACAGGTCTTGCATGGGGTCTCGGATACTTCGGTATGCCGCACATCATCGTAAGATTCATGTCGATCGAGAAGCCTTCACAGATCAAAAAGTCTTCAACAATCGCTATCGTATGGGTACTGATCTCGCTCGGAAGTGCTTGCCTCATCGCTTACTTCGGCAGAATGCTCGTTGCTGATGAACTTCTCCCATATGGAATGCAGAAGCTGGTATTCATCACAATGGCAAGAAAGTTCTTCCCACCTGCACTTTCAGGACTGCTGCTCGCAGCTATCATCGCTGCTTCGGTATCGACAGCAGACTCTCAGCTGCTCGTAGCTTCCAGCTCATTCACAGCTGACCTGTACACACTCTTCAAGAAGAACGTAAGTGAGAAGGAAGCTGTACTTGTTGGACGTATCGTAGTAGTAATCATCGCAATCATCGCTTACCTGATCGCTTCTTCAAAGGGAGCAGGTGCTCAGGCTATCATGAACCTGGTAGAGAACGCATGGGGCGCATTCGGTGCTTCATTCGGACCTGTAATCATCCTGTCACTCTTCTGGAGAGAGTTTAACTACAAGGGTGCTATCGCTGGTATCATCGCTGGTTTCGTAGTAGACCTCGGATGGCTGTTCGGCGGTCTCTCCGCAAGCACAGGCGTATACGAGCTGCTGCCGGGATTCATCTGCGGTGCAGTAGTTGCATTCCTCGTTGCTAAGTTCACACCGACTCTCGATAAGGAAAGAGCAGTATTCGACAAGGCAAGAGAAAGAGATGCAATCGCTGACTGATACTTTTGACTGATCACTATATCAATAATGATCGGTTCGGGTTATAGAGACGCAGACCTTCGGGTCTGCGTCTCATTATTTTGCCTGAAAAAATGGAGGTAACGGCATTTGGGGCGCTGTGATCCGTATAATGTAAAATGCGCTTTACATATTGAAATTTCAACGGTTTCGAGTCATAAAATCTGTAAAGAAAAGTTTAAAAACATACTTTGCCGGTAGTAGTATTCAGGAAGACACCCCACATGATGCCTGCTTTTATTTACAGCAGGTCGGGACACCGGGATGCACAAAAGGAGATGTATTCATGAGAAGAAGAAAACTCGTAACGATAATACTGACACTGGCATTGCTTATAACACTGATGCCTGTATACAGCTCAGCTGCAGGCTATCTGCCTGACCTGAAGGAAAAGTCGATGTACTATACACCTGATTACAGAAGCGGGGACTGTATACTGTCATCAACCAAGTCGATGATGAGAAGGGCAGCTATTGCAAGAAACTCATACAGCTGGGATAAGATAACCAATACATCGCTGAGAGGATCGGCTACTACAAGAGGGCTTCTCAGGAACAAGTTCAACTACACCTGTGACGGGATCAAGTATACGGTCCAGGTTCATGCCCTGACAGGAAACAGTGCAAAGAAGATAAAGGATATTACATCCCTGCTGAAAAGCCATCCGGAAGGTATCGTAGTATGGGGAAAAGGTGCAGCTACCACAGGCACACACGGAATCCTTGTAACGGACAGTGTTGACGGCAAACTGTATGGTGTTGACTCCACACACAATACTCATAAGATGAACCGTGGAATCGAGCCGTGGGAAAAAACTACCATGAAGTCGATCTCATACTGCACTTATGTATGGTTCATCAGCAGCATCAGCGGAGGCGCGGGTAAAGGTCCTTCGGGTCCATCGACACTCAACGCAGCTGCAGTCAGAGAACCTGAACAGATAAAGCAGGGTAATGGTTTTACAATATTCGGCGTTGTAACATCAAATTACAGGATAAACAATGTAACTGTATCAATAGTTGATGCGGCAGGAAAAGATGTCATCACCAAAACGGCAGCTCCTAACGGAGGCATCTACCTCATATCCAATCTGGATTCTTCTGTGAAATTCGGCACGCTCAAGCCGGGCCGCTATACTTACAGGATCGCAGCTGTAGACGCTAAAAAGGGATATGCTGTACTGCATGAAAATATTTTCACTGTAGTACCGAAAAAAGGCGCTAAAGCTCAGGTGGGAGCAGCTGCTGCATCAGACAATGTGACGATCAGTTCAGTGAGAGCTCCGTCATCCATTAAAAAAGGCAGACCGTTTTCAATCAGAGGAAAGCTGAACTCGTCACAGAAGATAAAAGAGGTCAGCGTACAGGTCCTTGACAGGTCAGGAAAGGCAGTGCTCTCGGCAAGTTCAAAGCCTAACAGGAAATCCTACAATATCAATAATCTTGACGCTAAGATCAAATTCGGAAGACTGAGCAAAGGCAGCTATGTGTTTGCAGTCAAGGCGAGAACTGATTCAGGATGGGAAACACCTGTGTACAGAGATTTCACTGTCAGGTAAAATAAGATCCGGCAATACGGCTCATAACAGGACAAACCAGAACGGCTCCGGCTCTGAATGAAAAATATTCAGATTTCGGAGCCGTTTTAAGTACGCTTAAGAAATAACCTCTATCATACAGCTGTAAGGCAGAAACATCTGTGCAAAACAAAAGTATAATGAGGAGAAAACAAATGACTTTGAAAACGAGGGGAAAGAAATATCTGGCTCTGGGACTGGCTGCACTTCTCATGATGTCGGCAGCGGCATGTTCACAGGAAGCTGCAGAGACCGTCGCAGAGACCGCTGCAGACTATCTGACCAAGGAAGACATCACCGTCAACGAGACGATCGAAAACAGTGCGGACGGGGAACATGCCATCGAGGTAAGCGGTGAAGAGGCTGAGTACTCAAACACTGGAGTTACCAAGACCGGTGACTCTGACGGAGATGAGGCCGATTTCTACGGCGAGAACTCAGCAGTTTTCGCTACAGAAAAAGGAACACTTACCATTAAAGATTCGCTTATCGAGACTGACGGGACACACGCCAATGCAGTGTTCTCGTACGGAGAAGGTACTGTAGTAAACATTGCAGACTCCGTGATCGAAACAAGCGGCAACTGCTCGGGCGGTCTCATGACGACCGGCGGCGGTACCATGAACGCTGAGAATCTTACTATAAACACATCCGGTAACTCTTCAGCAGCTATCAGATCTGACAGAGGCGGCGGCACAGTAAATGTCACCAGGGGATATTACAAGACAACAGGGACCGGTTCTCCGGTCATCTATTCGACAGCAGACATCACTGTCAGTGATGCATACATGGAATCGACCGCATCACAGGGCGTCGTGGTAGAGGGAAAGAATTCTGTAACGCTTAAAAACGATACGCTTATCGCTGACAATAACACCAAGAACGGTGATAAATCAGACTATTATCAGGCGGTCATGATCTATCAGTCAATGTCCGGAGATGCAGCAGAAGGAAATTCATCATTTACTGCAGAAGGCGGAAGCATAACAAACAGGAACGGGGACATTTTCTTCGTGAACAACACTGCGACTGATATAAACCTCAAGGGAGTCAGCATTACCAACGAGGATGAAGAAGGAAACTTCCTGAGAGCTGAAGCTGCAGGATGGGGCAATGAAGGCTCCAACGGCGGCAAAGTCAATCTGAATGCATCAGCACAGACCATCAAAGGAAATATAATCGTTGATGATGTGTCTGTACTCAACATGTACCTGAAGGACAAGTCTTCCTTCACGGGTGCGATCAATACAGACGGACAGAAGGGTGATGTGTATGTGGAGATCGAGGACGGAAGCACATGGACACTGACCGCGGACTCATATGTAAGCGGGCTTACCGTAAGCAAAGGGTCAGCGATAGATCTCAACGGACACAAACTCTATGTAGACGGCAAGGAGTACACTGAAGGATCAGCATCAGAGGGAACAGCCTTTGAAGTCAAGACAGAATCAGGCGGCTCCGGAACTCCTGACGGCATGCCTGGTGACGGGCAGACTCCTCCTGACGGCGGTCAGGGAGGACCTGGCTCAGGAGACAACAGCGGAAAGCCTTCGGGTAATCCACCTGAAAAGCCGTCCGGTGACAATGGAGGCGAACCGCCTGAAAAGCCGGGCAGTGACTCAGCCGCGTAAACAGGGCATGAATAATGAACGATACAAAAGGGCTCCTGCGCGTTTTAAAGCACAGGAGCCTTTGTCTGTGTTTTCCCGTTCCTCAATAACAGGAACGAAGCTCATAGAGCTTTATTTTGCGATGTAGCGTGTCTCGATGTAGTATCTCTTCTCGTTGGCTTCGCCCATGGAGAAGGTCTTGCGAGGCAGTGCTCCGTCTGCTGCTACTGCAGGGAAGAGCATGAACTTATCCATTGCAGGGAGCATGAAGCCGGCGTTGCCGTCTCTTGCGGACAGCTTCTCGACTGCATCTGTACCATGGATGTAGTCGATATCGCATTCCTTGTTCTCCTTGACCATGATGTCAAGTACATGCTGGAGGCAGCCAACTTCGAGCTTGTTGGAAGGTTCCTCAACTACGATCTTGCCTCTCTGTGCGCCAGTGAGATATGGGATCTGGAAAGCGCCGGCAGGAACTTCTGCATCAGCATCAGCGAGGTATGCCTTGCCGTTGGACTCATTAAGAAGCGAAACGACTTTGTTTACCATGTCCATTCCGCTCTGGCCTTCCTTAGCGAAGATGACTCTGTGGATAGGCTCGAATACGATGCCCTCGTCGTGGATGTTCTCGATCTCGCAGAGTGCGTATCTTGCAGGGTGATTCTCGATCTCCTCAGGAGTAAGAGTCTTCTTGATGTTCTCCCATGCGGTCTTGGCTGTAGCGAGTGAGTGGTTGCCGTCTCCCATAGCCTGGAAGATAACATTGCCTGCTCCGTACTTCTTCTCCGCCTCATCATAGAGTGCGGAGAGAGCTTCCTGCATTCCTGCGAGGTTCTCTTCCTTGATGAATGAACCAGTGATATGTCCGCCATCCATCATGAGGTCTGTGTCATAGATGACCTCTCTTGGCTGATTTACGAGCGGCTCGATAACTGTTTTGCCCGGATCATCTATCAGGATGATGATGTGAGGCATCTCGATAGGAGCGTCTCCTCTGATCCTGAGACGAGGCGGGATCCTCTCTACTACTGTACCTTCTGTAGCTCTTGTGAGTGATGTGGAACCCTTGTTGAAATCATATGCTTCAAGGTCTGTTGCAATCACAAGACCCATACGTGTACGTCCTTCAGCGGTCCTCTTGATGAGCATGCAGCCAGGCTCCATTTTGCGCAGTGTACCATCTGCGAGATACTTGTCCATTGCAGCGCGGACTGCCTTGATGCGGTCTGCTTCATCTGGTCCGTCAAGATAGAGCTCAGGGAGCATCAGGCGGAGAGCTGACGGGCTGTCGCCGACGATCTCTTCGACTTTGTCCCAGTACTCCGGCTCGGATGTGTACTGGTCGCAGGCTACGACTGCCCATTTAAAGTAGTCGGTGCCTTCTTTCGGCAGCATCATTTCAGGGATATGAAGACCGAATTTACTCCAATCATAAGTTGCCATAATTTAACCTCCGGTTGATTATGCATTGTGTAAAGCAAAAGTGTTGTTTTGTGGTCTCCGGAACCGTCCGCGAGGATGTACTTTCCGGCAGAAATCTGCCCGAAGACCATTCATCTAATTATCGAATAAATCCCGTTATAATTCAAGGACTAATATGCTATAATAATGATGTCTGAGAGACTGTGATCTTCTCAGACACAGCCGCAGCATCCGGTCCTGGACCGATAGTTTTCCTGAAAGGAGATCAGCTATGTATAAATACTATGGGGGGCTCCTTCGATGGCGTGAAATAAAGGCTGCGGCAGGGTATATTCATCAGAACAGCATTCAACATTAAGGACACAGAGATTCTATGCATACGTGTCCTGCGTGGACGAATGCTTTTTTAGTCTGAACAGAAGTAAAGCTAACGGAGGTAATGAAAAAATGATTTCCAATGCAATGAAACCTTTCCTGGCAGGAAGCTCGACTATCAGAGCCATGTTCGAAGAAGGAAAGAGAATGGCTAAGGTTTACGGCGAAGAGAATGTCTATGACTTCAGCATAGGCAATCCGGGGCTCAATCCGCCGCAGGAAGTGTTTGATGCCATAGACGAGATCAACCACAAGCTTGATCCTCACTATGTACACAGCTATCCGTCCAATGCCGGATATGAATCAACAAGAAAAGCTGTCGCTGATGACCTGAACGAGAGAGCCGGTGGAGATTATTTCGATGCAGACCACATCATCATGACATGCGGTGCCGGATATGCTATCAACATCATTAACAAGTGCATTTTCGATCCTGGCGACAAGCTTGTAGTATTTGCTCCTTACTTCGTTGAATACGGCAACTGGGCACGCAACTGGGGCGCTGATACTCTCGTGGTACCTGCTAATCCTGAACTTAAATTTGACCCTGATGCTGAGGCCCTGAGAGAGATCCTCGTACCTGAGGTCAAGGCGGTAATGCTCAACAACCCTAACAACCCTACAGGCAAGATCTATTCAAGAGAAGCTCTCGATGCTGTAGCTGATGTTCTCAGAGAGGCAGAGGAGAAATTCGGACATACTATCTATCTGATCTGCGATGAGCCGTACAGAGAACTGGTTTATGACGGCTCTGACGTTCCGTTCCCTGGCGACTACTACAAGGATTCACTGATCGCTTATTCATGGTCCAAATCCCTGTCCATGCCTGGAGACAGAATCGGATACGTAGCCGTTCCGAAGTTCGCTGAAGGACATGAAGAGCTCGCACAGGCCCTTGTCGTAGCCGGCAGAGTACTCGGCGGGACCAATGCTCCGACGATCCAGGAACTGATAGTTGAAAGATGCCTCAAGGAGAGGTCTGATCTTGACTATTACAAGAGAAACGCTCAGGATCTGTACAGAATCGTTCATGAAGAAGCAGGTTTTGAATGCATCTATCCGCAGGGCGCTTTCTACATGTGGATCAAGTCACCTGTGGAAGACGAAAAAGAATTCGTTCAGGCTGCCAAGGAAGAGAGAATCCTGATCGTACCGGGAAGCTCCTTCGCAGGTCCGGGATGGGTAAGGGCATCCTTCTGCATAGCCAACGAGACGATTCTGAGATCAACCGAATCCTGGCATAACCTCGGAAAGAAATACGGTCTCATGAAATAATGTGACGCCGGGGACGGTTCTCACTGTCATGTTTTACGGATAACTGAATATCATACGAAACAAAGCAGCATTTCCCATTGCGTCAGACAATGAAAAATGCTGCTTTTGGTTTGCATTATTAGAATATGACAGTGAGAACCGTCCCCGGTGTCACTTTATCTCTGTGGTACTGTGCCCGGCTTTACGCCCGGTACGATGCTGATGCGGTCTTCTGCTGTGGCTGCGATCTCGCCGAAGTCCTGAAGGACTTCCTCGCCTCTGAGTACTCTGAGGCAGCCTGCTGCAAGAGCTTCCATCTCGTACTCGCCTGCCATGACTTCAACAGGGCAGATGAATGATACGTGATCAGTGATATATTCGGATACATACTTGGAGTATGAGATGCCGCCTGTCAGGATGATGCGGTCAACCTTGCCGCATACAGTTGCTGCGAGCTTGGCGATATCCTTGGCAACGCTGAGGCACATTGCTTCATATACGATCGCTGCATACTTGTCTCCGTCAGCAATCATTTTCTCTACGTCACGTGCATCTGCTGTGCCGAGATGAGCGATGAGACCACCCTTGCCGTGGAAGAGCTTCATGGCTTCCTTGTATGAATACTTGCCGCTGTAGCAGAGGTCTACAAGACGCTTTGCGCTGACTCCGCCGCCTCTTTCAGGTGTGAAGTTGCCCTCATCATCGTTGACGGAATCGATGTTGACACCGTCCTTGTACAGCCTGATGGAGCTGCCGCCGCCGAGATGGGCAACGATGAATGTGCACTCCTCAAACTTCTTTCCGAGCTTTTCCTCTGCGCATTTGATAGCCATGGCTCTTGTGTTGAGTGTGTGACCGACTGTGAAATGAGGAAGCTCAGGAACACCGCTTACTCTGCAGAGAGGAATCTTCTCATCTGTGCCTATAGCGTCATAGATGCATACAGGAATGCCGTACTCCTTGTTGAGGTCGAATGCGATCATGCTTCCGATCAGAGAAGGATGCTTGGCGAGATCCTCAGGCCTTGTCAGGAAGTCGATCATTGCCTGGTCGAT
>CAMIWY010000027.1 GCA_946402595.1 uncultured Clostridia bacterium | reverse complement strand
ATTCGGAAAATATATCAGAACATTGCGGACAGAACATGGCTTGACGCAGGCGGCCCTGGCAGCCAAGCTGCATGTGACGGACAAGGCAGTCTCCAAATGGGAACGGGACCTGTCATATCCGGATATCAGCCTGCTCCCGAGAATTGCAGAGATACTCGGCGTGAGCGTTAGTGAGCTAATCTATGCCGCAGATGACGGTGGAGAACCCGAGCAGCTGAGACATATATACCGGGTATCTGAAGATATCAGCACGCCTATACACATAATCCTCGGATGTACAGATCTGGTTGAAAGATACGCCGATGATCCGGAGAGCAGGAGAAGGTATCTTGAACTGATCCGGACCTCAGCAAGATATATGCTTGAAGGATGTGAGCATCTGAGAAGAACAGAAGTCAAGGTGGATGACCAGACCTTCTCTGATCCGTTTATTGGAAAATCAGATGGTACAGACATAAATACGATCTCCCTGGATGAACTTGTAAAACAATACCTGTAATTCCGATGCTCTTTTCCCCTGGAGAGACCGCTGCCATATGATCCCGCAGCGGTCTTTTCGTATGAAAAAGAATGCTGTCATGGAATAAAAGAGACATTGGTGCCATATTTACCATAAGCTGATTATTGTCAGATAGATGAACCCGGATAAGGTCCCAGCGCCTCTGAATATGTGATTCCTTTATGAAAATACGGTGAAGTCATGGCCCTGAATATTGAAATTCAGGGTTCTTTTTTGCTATAATACGTAATGCGTTTACAATAAATATTTAGATGTAAAGGCTACTTTACATTTTTGTTATAGGCTGAAAACAGGACGGAAATACAGGGTATAGACTGATGGAAGCAGTATTACAGGGAAATGTAGCGGTCAAGAACTATAACAGCAAACACTTCAGGCCGGAAATTAAAAGAGGTCTGTCCAGGGCTGTACTTAAGAACATTGTTGCTATCGAAATGATAATCGCAGCAGTCCTTTGCTGCATCCTTTTCGTGACCTGCTGGAACAGGCTCATTACTATGAGACAGGAGGCTGTCGTTACGAGTTTTACGGAATATAATACTCAGAACTTTGCGACAATGGCCGGCCAGTCTATCAAAGTAGCTGAGGAATCGATCAAGACAAAAGTTGATGAGAGTGTGTGGGCAACTCAGGGAGTTTATTTCCGTACAGGCCCGGGTACTGAGTATGAACCCGGCGGCACGCTTGACAAGTACCAGGGTATTCAGAGAACCGGCATTACATACAATGAGTGGAGCCAGGTAACGATAGACGGCGAAGAGTACTATGTCTACAACGACTATCTGACTACTGAACCTCCGCTTGTCACTGCGACTGGGGCTAAGGGTGATTACCAGAGATATGCTCTGTCTCTTCTGTCTGAGTTCGGCTGGGCAGATACAGAGATCACGCCTCTTATCAATCTGTGGAACAGGGAATCTGGCTGGAATCCGAATGCACACAACGGCAGCTCGGGAGCTCATGGTATTGCACAGGCACTGCCGGCAAGCAAGATGGCTGCATACGGAAGCGACTACTACACCAACGGCAAGACCCAGATAAGATGGGGTCTCAACTACATAGCAGGAAGATATGGATCGCCTTCAAATGCCTGGGCGCACTTCCTGTCGCACAACTGGTATTGATGATTTTTCCGGATTCCGGAAATGGATGGGACTGATAGATTACTATGGACAGAAAAGAAATTACAGCGATAGTTTTCATGGCCGACGGCATGGAGATGTGCGAATGCCTTCTCACAGTGGATATCCTCAGAAGAGCGGGTATCAGAGTTATCACTGCATCCGTTATGGAGGAGAGGACTGTTACGGCATCGCATCAGGTCAGGATAGAGGCGGATGTGCTTGCAAATGATGCTGACTATGAAAAGGCAGACATCCTGATCCTTCCGGGCGGAAGAGTCGGGACAGAGAACCTGGCTACTTCGGAGCTGGTAACAGGTCAATGCGTCAGATTTGCCGGTGACGGCAGCAGATATGTGGCGGCAATATGCGCAGCACCAAGTGTACTGTCAGGTACCGGAATTCTTGACGGAAGAAGGGCGACATGCCATCCTGACTTTGCCGAAAAGGTGCAGGCAGGGTCCAGCATCAGCGCCGGTGATGCCGATATATCACCGCTTGTCACACTTACGCATGAAAGCGTGACTGTAGACGGGAACATTATAACCGGGCAGGGGCTCGGGGCGACGATGGATTTTGCCCTGTGCATTACAGAGATCCTTGCCGGGAAGGAAACTGCAGACAGGATCGCTGCGGCGACCTGCTACAGGTACAGATAATCAGTGAAGAAGAGAAAATACACAATATGGTTCATAATAGCGGGAGCAGTGCTGATAGCGGCACTGCTTTTTATGCTGCCTGCTTCGCTTGATAAGGCCGGCAGGGATAACGGACAAGGCGCTGTGACCGAAGAGAATACAGCTGAAAACGAGCAGACGAAAGCAGATGCAGGACCTGATGCGGTCATATTCTGCGCTTCTGACTATC
This sequence comes from uncultured Clostridia bacterium, assembly GCA_946402595.1. Taxonomy (GTDB): domain Bacteria; phylum Bacillota; class Clostridia; order Peptostreptococcales; family Anaerovoracaceae; genus Crickella. The sequence goes on along the minus strand of CAMIWY010000027.1, from coordinate 7,372 downwards.
AGGAGGAACCGGGGTGGGATGCGCCGTCTGCAAATCTTGCTGCAATCCTTGACTCTGCGGTGGCAGGAATAGAGGCGAAGGATACAGATGCTGTCGCTGCAGAAAGCAGCACGGACAGTGATACAGAGGCCGTCAGTATAAACGGTTTCATAATGTGCGGAGACTATACAAACGATGCCAATCTGTATGACTACCAGCTGAGCCCGGATGAATCTATATCCGAGATAAGAGGGATCGTTAGTGAGAAGGCACCCGGAGTCTCCGAAGACAAGATGGTATTCATCCAGGGCAACCATGATGCCCTGACAGATGAGATATCCGAGAGCGGCCTCCATGAGTTCGATGACTATCTTGTTTATGTCCTGAATACGCAGAACGACTTCCCGTGGAAACAGGGCAGGACATCCGGCACTCTGAACAAGGTGCGGGCATCTTCGGAAGCTCTGCGTGCATGCCTTACTGAGCTGGCTGACAGGGGAGAGACAAGACCGGTCATTATTGCCGGGCATGTGCCTCTTCACTTTACGGCAAGGACATCCTCAAGGCACGGGAACGGTGACAACATGTATTCATCCCTCATATTCGATGCCGTGAATGAAGCGGGCAGGGATCTGGATATCATATACCTGTTCGGGCACAACCACTCCAAGGGCTGGGACTGCTATATGGGCGGAAGCTCTGTGATGAGAAAGGCGGGGGATACTGTGCTGATCCCTGAACTGGATGAGACTTCCATCACAACAGATAAGTACACTGAAAAGACTCTCACATTCACATACATGAATGCCGGATATACCGGCTACTACATGAACTGCGGACCTAAGGAACTTAATAACGGGACGTGGAGAGAATATGAAGCAGCGGATATGACTCTGACAGGAACTGTTATTGAGATATACGGTGACAGGATAGAGATATCCAGATGGGACAGCGAGGGCATGCATCAGCTAAGCTCTCAGGGTGAGGCGGATCCGTACAGAGGAGGCATAGATGCCGGGCTTATTGATGAAAGCAGCTACGGAACAGAAGTAAAGAGCCCACAGGTCATAGTGAGACATGCTGTGGGCAACTGATATCAGAACCGGGGAATCAATAAGATATGCAGATCGTTATTCCATAAGTGCTGAAGGCTCGCAGCCGATCGCGGCTGCGAGTTTTATTATGCTTTCGAATGCGGCCTTGTTTATGTCCTTCTGCCGCTGCTCGTACTGCTGGATAGTCCTTACAGGAACACCGCTCGCTGCAGCGAGACCGCTCTGACTGTATCCGCTCCTTATCCTGAGGCGCTTGAGCCTTGTGTCTGATGAAGCGCGGACTGATGCGACTTTATCATCTATGTGAGAACAGAATTCCCGGTAATGATCTTCGTCCATGTGATCCGGGACAGTCAGAGTGTCCATCCAGCTCATAGAGTCCATGATGCTGCGTATCTCAGCCTCTCTGTATCCTTCACACATCGCGATCATTTCCTGAATCGAGACAGCACTGATGATATCTGAAAACGGGATGTATCTATCCGCCTGATATCTCCCGAGAGCATATCCTGTCCAGTACTCACGGGTCCTTCCGGAGGTGTATCTGTAGCTGACGCGTTCAGCGGTGATCCCGCTTGAGCCGAGCACTCTGTATGCGAGCTCGACTCCGGATGTACCTGCTGTCAGTCTGATGTCTCCGTTACCGAACATGTCAGCGATGCCCGAAGCTGTGAACAGCTCAAAGAAGGCAGATGCGTCCTGCCTCAGATCGTGCACCGCGAAGTCGAGCATGTGCGCCATCGTCTTCGCGGCTTTTTCTGTTACTGCTTCTCTGTATGAACTCATGGCATTATCAGTAGATGAGCCGGCTATCGTATGGCCGGATCCTTTCGTTGACTATATCTGATACATATAATTCTCCGCCGCTTGCAGGCTTTCTCTCTGCAAACGCTGAAACCGCTTTGCGCTCCCTTGCCATCGCAGCAGGGTGGTAAGTGCTGCTCTCTGCTACAGAATACCCGTTGAAGAGAATCCTGTCGAAAGCACGGTTGCTCTTGAGTACGAACTGCCTTCCTGTGTCTGAAAGCCTGACGGCATCATTCAGCTCTCTGTATGAAATCTCCCCGTTCAGGAAACTCTGGGCAAACCAGAAGTTGCAGTCATCCGCCCTGAAACCGATGATGCAGTCGCAGTTCTGATAGTCAGCTCCGAAAGAAGACCTTATATACTCTCTGGCCTGATAGGTCATCGAAGAATCCGCATCGAATTCACGGAAGCTGAGAAGCACTGCGAGCCAGTGAAGTATGCAGTACCCGGGATTGTTGAGGTTGATGATCCTCAGCCCGTCAGTCTCGATGGTGTATGTGTTTATGAAACCGTCCGAAGCCATTCCGGCTGCCCATTCGCCGGCCAGATCCTGGTTGTCTGTGCAGTAGAAACCGAGCCCGTAATCGTTGAAGGGCGAGCCTGCCCCGAACTTAGGGGTCCTTACTATATGATCTGATCCGTGGTATATAAATCTCTGCATGCGGTAACCTCTTGATGTGATCCGTGTCTCTTTAGATGCTCCGGTATGCTTCTGATGATCTTCTTCAAGAGGAGATGATCACTCATTGGTCATACTATACTCCCACAGGAGTATGAATTCAAGGAAATTGGTTAGATACTATTTACACGGGCTTTTTGGGGGTGATATACTGCGCGTGGAAATACGGTGAATAAGTTTTTCCGTATGATAATGATATCCGAATCGTTAATTATCAGTCTGCAGAAGCAGGCTGCGCTTAGTCATAAAGACATAAAAGGAGAAAAGACAATGAGAGTAGTTATTCAGGACGATTACAACAAGATGTGCAAGTGGGCTGCAGACTACATCGCAGCTAAGATCAACGCTCATAACGCTGGCCCTGAGGCAGACAGACCGTTCATCCTCGGACTTCCTACAGGAAGCTCCCCAATCGGCGTCTACAAGGAACTCATCGCAAAGAACAAGTCCGGCGAACTCAGCTTTGCCAACGTCGTTACATTCAACATGGACGAGTACCTCGGACTTCCTCATGAGCACGACCAGAGCTACTGGTATTTCATGCACGACAACTTCTTCGATCATCTTGTTGACATGAAGCCTGAGAACATCAACATCCTCAACGGAATGACAGACGATCCTGAAGGCGAGTGCGCACGTTACGAAGAGAAGATCGCAAGCTACGGCGGAATCGACCTCTTCATGGGCGGCATTGGTGTTGACGGACACCTTGCATTCAACGAGCCTTTCACATCCCTGACATCCCGCACAGGACTGAGAGATCTCACTACAGATACAAGAATCGTTAACTCCAGATTCTTCGGCAACGACCCTGAGGCAGTTCCTGCACAGGCACTCTCCGTAGGAATCGGAACAGTAACTGACAGCAAGGAAGTTCTCGTACTGATCAGCGGCCACAACAAGGCAAGAGCTATGGCAGCTGTAGTAGAGGGCGGAGTAAGCCAGAAGTGGACATGCTCAGCACTCCAGATGCACAACGGCGCAATCATCGCTTGTGATGAAGAGGCATGCGGCGAGCTGACAGTAGACACATACAAGTACTTCCTCGACATCGAAAAGAGCCAGAGACTGTAATATGACATTGGGGACGGTTCTGATTGTCACCTCCCCATAAAGAAGATATTGGAATCAATGGGGATGGAAAAAAGATGACAATCAGAACCGTCCCCGTTGTCATAAGGAGACAAGAAAATGGGCAAGTATTTCGGTACTGACGGCTTCAGAGGTGAAGCCAACAAGAATCTGACATTTGAGCACGCTATCAAGATCGGCCGTTTCCTCGGCTGGTATTACGGCAAGAGACTTGACAAGAAGGCCAAGGTAGTTATCGGTAAGGACACAAGAAGATCAAGCTACATGTTTGAGTACGCTCTGTGCACGGGCCTCATGGCAAGCGGCGCTGATGCATACATCATGCACGTAACCACTACACCGTCTGTTTCATACATCGCAAGAGTAGATGACTTCGACTGCGGTATCATGATCAGTGCTTCGCACAATCCGTACTACGACAACGGTATCAAGATCGTCAACAACAACGGCGAGAAGATGGACGAGGAGACACTGCTGAGGATCGAGGCTTTCATCGACGGCGAGATGGAGCTTCCTCTTGCTGAGAGAGATGAGATCGGCCGCACTGTAGACTACGTCAGCGGACGTAACAGATATGTCGGATACCTCATCTCTATGTCAAAGTACAGCTTCAAGGATGTCAAGGTAGGTCTTGATGTTGCAAACGGTGCTGCATGGTCGATCGCCAAGGGCGTATTCGATGCTCTCGGAGCAAAGACTTATGTCATGAACGATGAACCGGACGGCTATAACATCAACACCAACTGCGGCTCGACTCACATCGAGCACCTGCAGAAGTTCGTTGTTGATAACGGACTGGACGTAGGTTTTGCATACGACGGAGATGCTGACAGATGTCTCTGCGTAGATGAGAAGGGCAATGTCATCACCGGTGACCACATCCTCTACATCTACGGCCTCTACATGAAGGAGAGAGGCAAGCTCCTGAACAACAAGGTCGTCACTACCGTAATGTCCAATTTCGGTCTCTACAAGGCTCTTGATGCAGTAGGCATCGATTACGATAAGACCAAGGTCGGAGACAAGTACGTATACGAGAACATGGTGCAGACCGGCAACCGTATCGGCGGTGAGCAGAGCGGACACATCATCTTCACCAAGTACGCTACTACAGGTGACGGAATCCTTACATCCCTCAAGATGATGGAAGTAATGCTGGCCAAGAAGAAGAAAATGAGTGAGCTCGCTGCTCCTGTTGTCTTCTATCCACAGGTACTCAAGAACGTAAGAGTCAAGAGCAAACCGGAAGCACAGAACGATCCTGATGTCCAGGCTGCTGTTGCTAAGGTAAGTGAGGCTCTCGGCGATGACGGACGTATCCTTGTAAGAGAGTCCGGCACTGAGCCTGTCATCCGTGTAATGGTCGAGGCCACAAGCGATGAGATCTGCGAGAAGTACGTGGATCAGGTCATCGAGGTCATCAAGGACAAGGGACACATCGCAGAATAGCGTATTCTGCTCATTAGGAGGAATAGAAAATGTATACTATTACTGATTTATATGATCTTGACCATACTCTGGCTAAGGATTATCTCTCGCAGTTCACATATCCATGGGAAGCTCTCAAGGGCATCAAGGACATGATCATCGAGCTCGGCAAGACTCTTGATCCTGCTGAATACGATGAGGTAAGCGAGAATGTATGGGTCCACAAGACTGCCAAGGTATTCCCGAGTGCATATCTCGGTTCACCTTGCATCATCGGACCTAACACAGAGGTAAGACACTGCGCATTCGTAAGAGGTTCTGCTCTTGTAGGAGCTGACTGCGTAGTAGGCAACTCCGTAGAACTCAAGAATGTCATCCTCTTCGATCACGTTCAGACACCTCACTACAACTATGTAGGCGACTCAATCCTCGGCTACTACAGCCATATGGGAGCCGGTTCGATCACTTCCAACGTAAAGTCCGACAAGAAGCTCGTAGTCGTTCATAACGGCACAGAGGAGATCGAGACAGGCATCAAGAAGTTCGGAGCAATGCTCGGAGACCACGTCGAGGTAGGCTGCAACTCAGTATGCAACCCTGGAACAGTCATCGGAAGATACAGCAACATCTATCCTACATCCTGCGTCCGTGGAGTAGTGCCTGAAAAGAGCATCTACAAGAACAGCGGCGAAGTAGTAGAGAAGAGAGACTAGTATTCGAAACAGGAAGAGATTCGAATCTGCAGAAATCCATATCTGTATTATCCCGGATTTGCTGAAATCCAGATAAGAAGAAGTCTTGATTATCAGAGCGCCATATCAGGCTGCAAGTGTAATGCAGCATGTATGGTGCTCTTTGTTATGCATCATGTGTGAACAAGGCAGGCCGGCGGCAGCATACAGCACGCGCGAGAGTACAACATACTCCACACACCGATATCTCGCGCGCGCTCAAAACCGCATCAGCCATTAACATCCGCATACCATTAACTTTAACTCACTATTCACACATTGAAGAATTCGTGCGCAGATGATAAAATATAGTCCCTTGATTATCAGGGGGCTGAAATGTCAGAGATTCATAATTGATTCAGATATATATATTGGGAGGTGCACCATGAGCACAGAGAGAAGAGTAGGTACAGTTTCCAGAGGTATCAGATGCCCGATCTTCCGCGAGGGCGATGACCTTGCGAGCCAGGTGGTAGACAGCGTTCTTGAAGCTGCTGAGGCTGAAGGCTTTGAGATCAGAGACAAGGATGTCGTATGCATCACTGAGTCTGTTGTCGCAAGATGCCAGGGCAACTATGCGAGCATCGATGCCGTCGCTGAGGATGTCAGAGCAAAACTCGGCGGGGATACGATCGGTATCATATGGCCGATCCTTTCAAGAAACAGATTCGCTATCTGTCTGAGAGGAATGGCAATGGGGGCTAAGAAGGTAGTTCTCATGCTCAGCTATCCGTCTGACGAGGTAGGAAACGCACTTCTTACTCTCGACCAGCTGGATGAGGCAGGAGTCAATCCATACAGCGACGTTCTCACTCTTGAGAAGTACAGAGAGCTGTTCGGTGAGAACAGACACCAGTTCACCGGTGTTGACTATGTTCAGTACTACGGCGACCTGATCAGGGAGATGGGCGCTGAGGCTGAGATCATTTTCGCAAACCACGCCGAAGAGATCCTCAACTACACTAACAATGTCATCGCCTGTGACATCCACACAAGGGCACGCACCAAGAGAATACTCAGGAGCAAGGGTGCCAATGTTTACGGAATGGACGAGATCCTGAATGCGCCTGTGAACGGCAGCGGCTTCAATGAGAAATACGGACTGCTCGGATCCAACAAGGCTACAGAGGACAGCATCAAGCTCTTCCCTAGAGAGTGCAAGCTGCTTGTTAACCAGATCCAGACCATGATGAAGGAGAAGACAGGAAAGCACGTTGAGGTCATGGTATACGGAGACGGGGCGTTCAAGGATCCTGTAGGAAAGATCTGGGAGCTCGCAGACCCTGTAGTATCTCCGGGATACACAGCAGGACTCGAGGGCACGCCTAATGAGCTCAAGCTCAAGTACCTTGCTGACAATGATTACTCCAACCTGTCAGGTGACGAGCTGAAAGTCGCTATCCTGAAGGCTATCGAGGAGAAGGAATCCGACCTTGTGGGCAACATGGCTTCAGAGGGAACAACACCGAGAAGACTTACTGACCTGATCGGATCACTCTGCGACCTTACATCAGGTTCGGGAGACAAGGGCACACCGGTAGTACTCGTACAGGGCTACTTCGATAACTACACGACAGGAAAGTAGAATGAGAATTAATGAT
>CAMIWY010000026.1 GCA_946402595.1 uncultured Clostridia bacterium | reverse complement strand
AACTCTTCATCGTTACCGGTCCTGCGGTCGCCCTTGAAGATGTTGTCCATCGTTTTGGCTACATCGTAGATAACGAAATTCATCGCAGTATGGGTGATGCGGAGCGGCTCGTCGCGAAGACCCAGTGTGAACTTGTCCATCATGTGCGGAACTGCCAGATAGTTGGCCATCCATCTGTAGCGGAACATCGCCTTGATATTCCTCGGCTTGGAGATGAATCTGGCGAGGATGGACATAATGTACAGCCATCTCGTGTAATCGTATAAAGTATCCTTAACGCCTCTCCACTCACGGCGTCTCATTACCTTGCTCTTGCCGTTGGTAGGATAGAGGTGTCCGAGGGTCTGCTCGCCTTTGCGCCTCTTAGGATTGTCTATCTTCTTGACTTTCTTGAATGCCATTACTGTTCACCTCCCTGAAGCTTCTTGATCTCGATGCTCTCAACGAAGGCCTGCACTCTTGTACGCATCTGACCTGCGCCGGAGGCTATGTTGTAAGGTCTGTCAACTGACAGTACAGGGAAGCCATAGTCTTCTCTCAGCATGTGTGAGCCGAGCATGCGCTCGTACGCCCACGGATCGCAGAATTTGACCTGCTCATAGATGATTCCGTCCGCTTTGTATTCCTTTGCAAGGTCCGCTACATATTTCTTGCGGCCGTAGACCTTATCCATGTTCATCATACGAGGGCAGTTGCCCCAGTATACATAGTGGCGGCAGACCTGCGTCAGTGCGTCTTCATCCGAGTCAGGATCTATCACGATCGGCTCTCTGCCCGGGAATCCGCCGAAGCAGTATCTGTCAGCGCATACATAAGTGCCGCAGTCCTCGATCAGCTTGATGAATGCCACATCATCCACTTCCGAGCCGACGACCATGACGCGGGCTCTCCACTTCTTTCCGTCAGGCTCTCTGTGTTTTATTTCCTCAAGGGTTTCTTCCAGCTTGTCGATGACCAGATACTTAGGTGCGACATATGTTGCAAGCGTCAGAACGGCAAGTTCGTAGCCTGTGATCCTCGGATCATCCTCCTTGCGGAATTCTCCGAGCTCCCTTATGAGTCTGCACACGTGGTTATGCTCTTCAACAGCCTTGAGGATCGCCTCATCTGAAATATCTATTCCATATTTCTCATGCAGCGGTTTAAGTATGTGATTCCTGCACTGCAGCACGAGCAGCTCAACTCCGTTCTCGTCCGCCTTAAGCGGAATCTCCATGAACTCATAGAAGAAGTTTTTCTTTCCCTCGTCCATGGTGCGCAGCAGATACATATTCTCAGCCGCACGGTTCATCATTGTACATCCGTCAGCGGCTATCAGGCAGTCGGCAAAATTAAAGCCTCCCTCGATAGCTCTCTCCAGCAGCGCACGGCTCGTCTCGCACAGCAGATTGGTCATGTAGTATGTCGCTATGTCAAGTGAGCCGGAATTAGGCGCAAAAAGACGAACTGAGAACGCGTTGCCGAGGTTCATCAGCGGTTCAGGCAGGTTTTCACAAGTGAAAGCTGCACAGATCCTGCCATCGGCCCTGGCCTGTTCGATCAGTTCGTTGTTTGCAGTCTGCAGGAGGTCTTCGAAGTACAAAAGATGCTTAAGATCTTTCATAGCTACACCTCTTTCTTATTTCCCTCTCCTAAGAAACAGAAAAGTCCCCGCCTCCGCTTAAGCGTGAGTATGCGGAGACTTGGTCATTTCCGGTACTTTTGTTAAAAGTGTAACTCTGTTAACTTGCATTTTCAAGAACTTACGGGACACATCTGCAGGTTTTCATAACATAATTATGTTATCCGATCATCTCAGTGAATTTCTTCATAACACCCGGAATATCGATCTGCTGCGGACAGACCTTGGCGCATGAACCGCATCCGACGCATGCTGAAGGCAGCTTGTCCTGCTCAAATGCAGCAAGTGCCATAGGTGCGATGAATCCGCCGCCTGAGTATGAGTGCTCATTGTAGAGAGACAGGATCCTCGGGATGTCCAGTCCCTGCGGGCAGTGAGTCGTGCAGTACCTGCATGCAGTGCAAGGTACCGTTCCGGCGTTCTTTCCGGTCGTCTCAAAGTGTGCTGCGGTCAGAAGTGTCGCTATGTCATCATCGTTAAGCGGCTTCTTCTCATCGAAGAACTCAATATTCTGCTTCAGCTGTTCGAAGTCCGACATTCCTGAGAGTATCATCGTTACTCCCGGTACTGATTCGAGGAATCCGAACGCCCAGTTTGCAGGAGTATAGTCCGGATTGCTCTTTGCGAGAATCTTCTCAGCACCGAGACAGGATTTTGCCAGCTTGCCGCCTCTCAGACCTTCCATTACCCAGATAGGCATACTGATGTTGTTGAGTTCTTCGACCTTGCTCCTTGCATCCTGGAATTCGAAGTCAAGATAGTTGAGCTGGATCTGACAGAACTCAAGGATCCTCCAGTACTTCTTTATGAATCTGTGCATGGTCTCGAGGGAACCGTGGCAGGAGAATCCGAGGTGCTTGATTTTTCCCTCTTCTTTCTTCCTGAGGAGATAGTCCGCCAGACCGATCTCATCATCAAGATACTTGTCTATATTCATCTCGCACACATTGTGGAACAGGTAGAAGTCAAAATATTCCACCTGGCACTTTTCGAGCTGCTTCTCGAATATCTCCTCGATATGGTCGAAGTTCGAGAGGTCATAGCCCGGGAACTTGGATGCGATGTAGAAATCCTTATGATCATACTTCGACAGAGCCTGTCCGAGCACAGTTTCACTGTTTCCTCCATGGTATCCCCACGCCGTGTCGTAGTAGTTGATACCATTTGCCATCGCATAGTCGACCATCTCCTGCACAGCCGCAGCATCCGGTTTTGCATCATCGCCATCGATCACTGGCAGCCTCATGCAGCCCATGCCGAGACCCGACAGCCTGATATCCTGAAAGTCGTTATAATACATCTCATTCCTCCTTACGCGTCATTTTATGACAGTGGGGACGGTTCTCATTGTCATGTTTTGACACACTACTTCACTATAATAAAGTTCTCAGTAAGATCGATCTGCTCAAGCGTACCGTCGAAAGTCGTACGGATGCCCATGATGTCGGTAAACACGATCTTTCCGTCAACTAACTTGATGTCCGCAACATTCTTTGCAAGAAGATTGCTGTCGTCAACACTGTTTCTGTATACATTTGAAAGGCACATTGCTTTTCTCCTTTCTGCTACTTGCTGTATCTCTTTCTGATCTCTTCCCAGTCAACTTCTTCCTTCCTGTAGAAGTACTCGCGGTCGCGGTCTCCGATCTCGCGCATCACCCTGCACGGATTGCCGACTGCAACGACGTTGGCGGGTATATCCTTAGTCACTACGCTGCCGGCGCCTATGACCGCGCCTTCTCCGATGGTAACTCCCGGAAGGACTGTCACGCCTGCACCCAGCCATGCGTTTTCCCCGATGTGGATGTCCTTGTTGAACTGCAGCACTGTGCCATATCCCGTACGGAGTTTAGGCAAAACAGGATGACCTGCAGTCGTAAGTGTGACGTTAGGTCCGAACTGCGCCCAGTCTCCGATGTAGATGTGTCCGTCGTCAACAAGCGTCAGGTTGTGATTGGCATATATATTCGATCCGAGGTGCACATGTCTGCCGCCCCAGTTCGCATAGACCGGTCCCTGGAGGAAGGTATTCTCACCGCATTCAGCGAAGATCTCCTTCATCAGCTCCTGTCTCTCTTCAGACTCAGCAGGACCCATGTGGTTGAACTTCCACAGAGCTTCCTGATACTGCATCTGCTCAGGCATGATTTCATCCGACCCGCAGTCGTAGATGAGACCTGCCTCCATTCTTTCTCTTTCAGTCATTATTTATATCCCCTTGTGTCAAAACATGACAATCAGAACCGTCCCCAGTGTCATATTCTTTCTGCGATTATTGCTCTGTCGAGGCCTGCAAGGTCTCTGATCTTGTGTATGTCTGTGAAGGTCTTGGCCTTGCCGAGTATCCTCTTGACTGAGCCGGCCTGGTCATAGCCGATTTCCAGGACGAGCACGCCGCCTGTTCTGAGGTGGGCGCCGGCATCCTTCGCGATCCTTCTGTAGAAATCGAGTCCGTCTTTGCCCCCGTCGAGTGCAAGTCTCGGCTCTTTTTCCCTTACCTCTATGCTGAGTCTCTCGATCTCTTTCGTCTCAATGTACGGCGGGTTGCATATGATCATGTCATATTCCCTGTCCGGCGGAAGTGCGTCAAACATGTCTCCGAGGAGGAATACGCACTTGCGGTTGACTTCATTGAGTCCTGCATTCTGCATAGCTGTCTTCAGAGCCTCTTCGGATACGTCGGTCATCGTCACGATCGACTCAGGTGACTTGACCGCAATGCTGACTCCGATGGCGCCGCTGCCTGTGCACATGTCGAGCACGTCAGGATGCGCCCAGCCCTTCTGCTCAATTATCTTCAGAGCTTCTTCAACTACGACTTCTGTATCGAGCCTTGGGATCAGGACATTCCTGTTGACTCTGATAGGAATGCCCATGAAATCCTGCACGCCCGTGATGTACTGAAGAGGCGTTCCTGTGAGGCGGTCCTGTATCCTCCTCTCATATTCCTCAAAATCATCCTCTTTCATAAGCTCCTTGCTGTGAGCAATGATCTCAGCCTGAGTCATGCCTGTCGCATATGAGAGGATTATGCGGGCCTCGTTCTTGCCGTTCTCTATCATGCTGAGCGCGGCCTGCCCCCACTGAAGGGCATTCTCGATGGTAGTTATATCATTTGTGAATCTGTTCTTCAGCGATCTCTGTTTTGCCTCTTCCTGGAAGTGGTCAGCTATTCCCTGTGCGAGCGATACCCCGTCATCAGAGGTCTCAACTATGGTATAGCCCTCGTCATCGAGCTCATTGAGGAATTCAATGGCCTTGTTGATACCTTCTTCCCCATTTGCCTCTTCATCTTCGATGTCTTCCTCCGGCAGCTTTTTGCTCATTACTTCAGAGCCCGGCTTCCAGAGTGTATCTCCGATCATGTTGCCGTCCTTGTCTACAAATCCGTCGATCACAGGAAAGTCCTTATCCACCAGAACTGCCTTGAGCGAAAGTATCGCGACTTCAAGCTGCTCATTCGTCGGCTCGGCTGTCGTGAGCTTCTGCAGCATGAGGCCCGGATAACTTAGTATCCTTACAAGTCTGCCGTCGGAGCGGCCAGCCCACTTCAGCAGCTCATAGCTTATGCCTGCAATGACAGGGATAAGGACCAGCCTTGATATGATCCTGAGTGCCAGGTTAGGCCATCCGAGCAGGCTGAAGAGCAGCAGACTGATTATCAGCACGAACATCAGGAAGCTCGTTCCGCATCTCGGGTGCAGTGTGTAAAACTGCTGCGCATTCTCAGGCGTCAGCTCGAGGTTGTTCTCATAGCAGTGGATCGTTTTGTGTTCTGCCCCGTGATACCTGAACAGCGTCTCTATCTCCTCCATCTTCCGTATCAGGACGATGTATCCGATGAATATGAGGATCCTGAGAACGCCTTCTGTCAGATTCAGCACTATCGCGTTTTTTATCCACTTCCCGAGGAAGTTGACAGCCCATGTAGGGAATATGACGAAGAGCGCTATCGAAATGACTATGGCGAAAACAAGAGACACCGACATCAGGATGTTCCATGCAGCTCTCTCGCCGAACCTTCCGTTGACCCACTTCTCGAATCTGCCCTCTTCCTCTGCGTATTCCTCAGGCGCATACTTTTCGAGTATGTCTGCGGATTCCATCAGTGTGGACATTCCGTTGACAAGAGACATTGCAAAAGCAATGATGCCTCTGATGAACGGATACTTCATCGCCTTAGGCTGCTCCTTCTTGAGCTTGGTCTTAAGGTAAAGCTCGCCGGAAGGCAGACGCATCGCGATCGCGGTCCTCTCAGGACCCTGCATCATTACGCCGTCCATGACAGCCTGTCCGCCGATAGAAGTCGGACACGCTTCCTTTATGAAGATTTTACTGTAGTCCAGTTTTGCCATTTTCGTTGTTTATATACCCCTTTGAATGATATGCTCCGTCCCTCTGTACATATCTATCTCATCTTCTTGAGCATGAAGTTTACAAAGTCTGCATTGCTCTTGGTACTCGAGAGGTTATCGATGATCTCCTCAGTGACATCCATTACATTGCCTGATGCCATCGCCCTTCTCAGCATGAACATCACCTGATATTCCTCCGGTGTCAGAAGCAGATCTTCTCTTCTTGTTCCGGACTTGTTGAGGTCGATTGCAGGGAATATCCTGCGCTCGCTGAGCTGCCTGTCAAGATGCAGCTCCATGTTGCCGGTTCCCTTGAACTCCTCGTAGATGACATCATCCATCCTGCTGCCTGTATCAACAAGTGCGGTTGCGAGAATGGTGACACTGCCGCCTTCCTCGATATTCCTTGCAGTTCCGAAGAACTTCTTAGGCGGGTGAAGTGCGCCCGGATCAAGACCGCCGGACAGTGTCCTTCCGGAAGAAGGCACTTCCATATTGTATGCCCTTGCGAGTCTTGTGATCGAATCGAGCAGGATGACAACATCCCTGCCTGACTCGGCAAGTCTCTTGGCTCTCTCTATTACCATCGAAGCGACCTTGACGTGGTGTCTGGTCTCCTCATCGAATGTGGAGTAGATGACCTCGGAATGCTTCAGGCTCCTCTTCATGTCGGTGACTTCCTCAGGTCTCTCATCTACAAGAAGCACGATCAGCTCGATATCCGGATACTTATCCTCGATAGAAGCAGCGATCTTCTTGAGAAGCACCGTTTTGCCCGCCTTCGGCTGAGCAACGATAAGTCCTCTCTGGCCCCGGCCGATAGGAGCGACAAGGTCCATCACTCTTGTCGAGAGGTCAATGCTTGAATTCTCAAGCACGATCTTCTCGTTAGGGAAAACCGGTGTCAGGTCGTCAAAATGCGGACGTCTCTTAGACGCGCCCGGGTCCATCCCGTTGACTGCCTTGACGTACAGAAGAGCACCGAATCTCTCCCCTGCACGCGGTTTTCTTGTGATGCCGAGGATCTTGTCTCCGGTCCTGAGACCGAATCTCCTGATCTGGCTGTTTGAAACATATATATCCTTGTTCGAGGTGAGGAAGTTGTCGAATCTCAGAAATCCGAATCCGTCATCAGCTATCTCCAGTATTCCTTCGACCTCAGGTCTTTCCTCCTGAGCCTCTCCTGCAGCCTTTTCATCAGCTGCTTCAGCATCCTTGCTTTCAGCGTCCTCTGTCACTTCAGGAGCCGGCTCCCTCATTTCCTCTTCAATTACGTTATTCAGTTCGTCAGACATTTCCCAGTCCTCCTTTTAAGATAGGGTTCAGTTAAGAATGGATTGAATATATAGATATACAGCTGTGTACTGTTTTACAGTCTACAGCTCCTCATTTGCACCTACTGTCGTCAGGATCTCTTCCTCCGACTTGTCGACCTGGCTGACCTCGAGCTTCTCTATGTCATCCGGGTCGATCGCCTCGCTGAGCGCGAGCAGTGTAGGCGACAGATATACCGTCGACAGCTGCTTGCCGTCGAGGCTTATTATCGATCTTTCGGTGAAGTTGCTGCCTCTTATGTAGTACCTGTCTCCGATCTTCTTGATTTCCTTGATTGAGATGTCCTTATGACCCATCTTCATATCCGATGGCTGATACGGAGAGGTTCCGCCGAAGACGTAGTTCTTTCCGTAGAGCATGTCGTATGCGATCGCCTCCATGTCATCGAGGTATGCAGGGTCATCTTCGGATACCGTCTGCTGGTAGTCAAAGAGTATTCCTTCATGCGAAATGCCTGCATCATCAAGCAGGATCGCGCCGCTCTGATAGGAAGCGATGTTTCTGTCCTCCTTCTCAAGACCGATGTTGTCCCAGATGACATATCTCGTCTCATACAGGCTGTCAAGCTTATAGTTCTCCTCCTTGACATCAAGAGCCGGGATGTGGTCGCCGTATATTATCATGACCGTAGGCTCATCAGCCTCGTTGATAGCATCTATAAGATCCCCGATGAATGTATCCATCTCATGGCATTCATTGAGGTAGTACTCATATTTCCACTTCAGTTCTTCGTCGTCACAGGTGACCGTAGTATACGGGTTCTTGAAAACGCGCTCAGTCGGATATGCTCCGTGTCCCTCAACCGAGATGACATGCAGGAAATCCCTGGACTCGGAGCCCTTCATGATCTCCAGGATCTGATCCGTCAGAACAGTGTCCTTGCACCAGTTGGTCGGTGTGAACGTTACATTGTTCATGTATTCGACAGAAGTAAATGTGTCAAATCCCATGTTGGCATATACTTCGTTCCTGTTGTAGAAAAGTGCTCTGTGGTCATGAAGCGCGCTTGTCTCGTATCCGTGGCTCTTGGTCACATACGCCATGTTCTCAAGCGTTTCCTTGCGCAGTTTGCCCTTGTACGGATACTCGCCCGGTCCGAAGAATTTTGCACTGATCCCGGTCAGCACCTCAAACTCAGTGTTCGCCGTTCCCGCTCCGCAGGCAGGCACCATGAATGTACCGGAGGTGTACTCCTCTCTCAGTTTGTTGAAAACAGGCGTAGGATCCCTGTCCACCCTGATATTGGCATAGTCCTGTGCCACGGTGAACGACTCCATCTGGAGAACGATAATATTCGGATGCTCGGTGCTGTCATTTTTGCTCTCAAGGATAGTGTCAGTGCCTTTCTTCGTCTTCTCCTTAAGAATGGCCGTCATCATATCCTCAGAGTATCCCCTCGGCCTTGATATTCCGGCGTTGGCGGAGGTCATGATGAAGCAGTACGGCATGCCGTAGTCTCTGTATGCGTAGTTGAGGTTTCCGAAGAATGTGCCTATCACATTGGCCTTGATCAGACCGACCGTGGCCCCGCATGTAACCGCTACTGTGAGGAGTATCGCTGCGATGCTCTTGGCGTAGCGGATGTTCTTCCACTTTTCGCTCCTGATAAAGATCATGACTATGGCCATGACACCAAGAACAAGGACAATGCCTCCGAGAACGATCTGCCACATGCTGTAGTAGGTGGTCATTATTGTGAGGCCGTCTGCAAAATTCTGCAGATCATAGAGTGTGAAAGGTGTCATTCTCGAGAGCAGGATCGCTCCGTTGACAGAACCGATGATGATCCATACGAGCGAAATCATGAACCATGCAAATCTCCGCCTCTTGAACAGGAGTGCAAACGTCATTGTCGCAAATATGATCAGCATGTTATAGAGGAAGATGACAGGATGCGTCACCATCCATCTGAATCCTTCAAAGATGCCTGTTGAAAGGCGCGCAAAACATTCTATGTACAGGTTGATGCCGAATGCATACAGCAGCATCCACAGTACATACTTGACCTCATGGCGGTCAGCATCGAAATACTTCGCTGCACGCCTCGGGAATATTTTGAGAAAAACTCTGCCGATCCAGCTCCCCAGCCTTTTGAAAGGTGCTGCAAGGATAGCCAGGACCCATTTCAGAATTTCAAGTTTATCTTGCAATTATACCTCCTTGAGAGAATCTGCCAGAGCGGCAAACTCCTCCATAGTCAGACTTTCGGCCCTGCGCTCGTGAGCGATGCCGGCTCTGTCAAGAGCATCTGCTATCTGTGTTTTTTCATAATCCCCCAGTGACATGAGTGAGTTGAGAAGCGTTTTGCGCCTCTGTGAAAAGCCCGCCTTGATGCAGCGGAAGAAGAGGTCTTCGTCCGCCGGGTGAACAGGGCATTCGTCCCTGATATCCATTCTGAGAACAACCGAATCCACCTTAGGCACAGGGTAGAAGCACTCTCTTCCAACTGAGACTATGCTTGTGACATCGGCATAGTAGTGAACAGAATAGGTTATCGCACCCGAGAGCTTGGTTCCCGGCTCTGCTGCGATCCTGTCGCCGACCTCCTTCTGCATCATGGCTGTTATGCTCGCTGCTCCGGTATCTGCCTCGAGCAGCTTCATGATGATCGGTGTCGTGATGTAGTACGGCAGGTTTCCTACTAT
>CAMIWY010000025.1 GCA_946402595.1 uncultured Clostridia bacterium | reverse complement strand
GACATCCCGGCACGCATCAAAGAAGTGTCGGAGCATCTCAAGGCAGCATGTGAGAAGTACGGTATCTCATTTGAAGCCATCTACATGGAACCGGGCCGCAGCATCATAGCCGATGCGGGCACGACCCTGTACACTACAGGCGGATGCAAGGAAGTCAAAGGGTACCGCAACTACGTCACCGTAGACGGCGGCATGACCGACAACCCGAGATATGCTCTCTACAAGTCGGAATACACAGTCCTTAATGCGAGCAAAGCAGGCGAGCCTGCTGACTACGAGTGCACGATCGCAGGCAGATGCTGCGAGAGCGGAGACCGCGTCGCAGAGTACGTCAGCATCGCAAAGCCGGAGAGAGGCGACATCATAGCCGTCCTCACCACGGGCGCATACAACTATGCGATGGCATCCAACTACAACAGGATACCTAAGCCGGCTATGGTAATGATCAAGGACGGTGAGGCAAGACTCGTAGTAAAGAGAGAGACTTACGCAGATCTCATGAAGAACGAGCTGTAGGTGAATTGCATAATTGTTTGGATGACGTAGTTTCTGTCTGCCGGGTATACTAGAATCTCTCGAGTACTGTCGAGAAGACTACCTGCGTCTCGGTTCTTCCGAACTCCTGCAGCTCGCCGATGAATGTGTCGAGCTCGGATGTTGTCGGTGTGACTACCTTGAGGAGCATGGAATAAGGTCCTGTGATGTGGTTGCACTCGAGAACGAAGTCCTTCTTCTGGATGAAGTCGTAGAACTTGCGCTGGTCTTCAGGGAGTACGGACATCTGGATGAAGGCCTTGATCTTGTAGCCGATCTTCTCAAGATCAACATCTGCGTGATAGCCCTTGATGAATCCTGCATTTTCGAGCTTGTCTATGCGTGCAGAGAGTGCAGGGGTAGTCAGATGCACCTCAGAGGAGAGTTCCTTGAGTGACATACGTGCGTTCATCTTGAGGAGGTTGAGGATCTGAACGTCCATTTCATCTATATTCTTCATGGCTTTTCCTTTCTTTATTAATATCTGTTCTTCTGTCTCAGGTTATGCACCTGATCTGTATGCCTGATGTGCATGCTTATTTTGCATGTCTGCTCTGACTGCTGCTACTTTCTTGCAGGACCTGCTTCTGAGATCTCGGCAGGCATGTCAGGGTATTTCTTCTCGAAGTTGGTGATGAACATCTCAGCGAGCTCATCGGCCTGTCTGTCATATGCTTCTGCATCTGCCCAGGTGTTCTTAGGGATCATGATCTCCTCAGGAACTCCCTTGACGCTGACAGGAATCTCGAGGTTGAATCTGTCGTCATGGACGTATTCAGCATTCTCAAGGTCTCCGTTCAGGGCGGCTGTTACCATTGCTCTTGTGTAAGCAAGCTTGATGCGGCTGCCAGTTCCGAATGCTCCGCCTGACCATCCCGTGTTTACAAGATATACCTGTGTGCCGTACTCATCAAGGCGTTCGCCGAACATCTCAGCATAGCGCTCGGTTTTGAGCGGCATGAAAGGCTCTCCGAACAGAGTGGAGAATGTCGGCTGCGGCTCTTTGACTCCGCGCTCCGTACCTGCGAGCTTGGCTGTGAAGCCTGTTACGAAGTGGTAGATCGCGGCGTTTCTTGTGAGCTTTGAGATCGGAGGCAGAACTCCGAACGCGTCTGCTGTGAGGAACAGCACGACCTTAGGGATGCCGCCGCGGCCTGCCCTGCTGGCATTAGGGATAAAATCTATAGGATATCCGACGCGGGTGTTCTCTGTGAGCGATCTGTCGGCATAGTCCGGAACGTGGTCTTCGTTGGTGACGACGTTCTCAAGGACCGAACCGAAGTGGATGGCGCGATAGATCTCAGGCTCTTTGGATTCCTCAAGGTCGATGCACTTTGCATAGCACCCGCCCTCGAAGTTGAATACGCCGTTGTCGGACCAGCCGTGCTCGTCATCGCCGATCAGCTCGCGGTTAGGGTCAGCTGAGAGCGTTGTTTTGCCCGTACCGGAAAGACCGAAGAATACTGCAGTCTCGCCTGTGGCAGGGTCCATGTTGGCTGAGCAGTGCATCGGGAGAACGTTGTCCTCGACAGGCATTGCGAAATTCATGATCGAGAAGACGGTCTTCTTGATCTCGCCTGAGTACTGTGAGCCGGCGATTATGGCAAAATGAGCTTCGTAGTCGATGATGATGGCAGCCTCTGAGTGGATGCCGTAACGCTTTGCATTGCACTTGTAGCCAGGGGCCACGAGGATGGTGTAGTCAGCTTCGCCAAAAGTAGCCAGTTCTTCTGCTGTAGGTCTGATTAGAAGGTCACGGATGAACAGGTTCTGTGAAGGCAGCTCGTTGATGACGCGGAATTTGCGCCTGTGCTGCGGGTCAGCTCCTGCAAAGCCATCGAAGATATACACTTCCTGACCCTCGAGGAAATCGATCATCTCCTCTTTGAGTGCGTCGAAAACCTTCCTGTCGATAGGGTGGTTGACATCGCCCCAGTTGATGAGGTCGTGGACTCCGTCGGTGTCGACGATGTATTTGTCGTGAGGGGAACGGCCTGTGAATTTGCCGGTCGTAACTGCCAGGGCGCCGGTATCTGTCAGGATTCCTTCACCGTTTCTGATAGCTTTCTCTATGAGAACGGTAGGGCTGAGATTGCGGTGCACTGTCGAAGGAGCGAGTCCGAGAGCATCGAGACCGTAAGTCTCTTTGTAGTTCTCCTGGATCGTGTATGTCTCCTGGCTGTCCTCAACGATAGCGGGATTGATCATGAAGAAACTCTTCTTGTCTGCGCTTATGTTCATTGATATCACCTCTGCTGAAAAATGAAATAATGCCGTTAATGATCGAAATGAAGCGGTGCTTCTTTCTGGGAAAAATATACTTTAAGCTGTTAATACTTTCAATAATTGTGCGCAATATGATAAAAACGGGCGAAAAATCGCCCGCTCGCTTAATTTAATTAAGGATAACGCCATTAACTATTGCTTCAGTGGTTAATTTATTATCAGAGCGGCAGGCTCTGAGTGAAAGGATGCAGCTCTCTGCTTATATCTATGAATTCCTCGAGAGCGAGGGATAGCATCCTGTGCTTTCTGGTGTAATAGCACACATCACGGATGAATTCACTGTGGTTTACTGAGTAGTAGAGCATGTGGCTGCCCCAGTTAGGGGAGTGACGGATAAGCGTGTCGCTGACGACAGTAATGCCGAGGCCTGAAGCTGCCATACCGAAAGCGCTTGACAGCTGGTTCAGTTCATATACCGGATCGATTCTGACACCGTAATCCTTGAATACTGCGTCGCACCTCCGGCGAGTATCGAATCCGTCCTGAAGGAGGATGAACGGCTGCTTTGTCAGCGGCCTGAAATAGTCGAGCGCTGGATGGATGTTCTCGGTATGCTTCCCGGCTGTTATCTCCTCAAAGGAGTATGCATTCTCTTCGAGCTTTACGTTGACTGCAAAGCTCTTCGGTATGGCGATCAGCAGATATTCCGTTCCGAGATAATGGCCTGCGAGCTGTTCGTTTTCCGACGGAAGGTTATCTATTACGATATCAAGCTCACCGCTCAGAAGCATGCTGATGAGTGCAGGAGTGTCGTAGTCATACAGTCTTATGTGGATGGAAGGATGCATGACCGAATACTCATTCAGTATGTCCGGGACGATATTCGACATGTACAGAGTCGTTCCGCCGAGAGCGATCTCACCGACCTTGATACCCTTGATGTCGTTGACATAGCTGATGAAGTCCTCTTCGATCATGGATATGTTGCCGCAGCATTCGAGATACTTCTCACCGATCTGCGTGAGACGCACCGGAGAGGTGCTCCTGTCAAACAGCCTGGCACCGATCTCCTTTTCTATATTCGAGACCATGACACTGAGAGAAGGCTGAGCAATGTGCAGAGCCTTGGCCGCCTTCGAGAATCCACCTTCCTTATATATAGCAGTTACTATTTCTTTCTTCCTGAATATATCCATTGCCGGTTTCCTTTATGTGTCATCTTTGTCATCAGCATGTTCAGCTTGCACTGCGAGTATTCATCGTAAGGGATCCACCGCAAGCGGTCCCCACCTTGCGATAAGTCCGCAGAAATGCCATGAGGACATGCTGCATTTCGAGGACGCGAGCAGGGTAAGCTGAACACGCTGTATACATATAAGAACAATAATATAGCATTCATACCATTATTCATATTTGATTATACTCTATATGCGGTATAAAATAATGTCAACTTTTAAGTGCAAGAATAGCCTTGATATAAGGAGGGCGACATGCAAGTCAGACCAAGTGATGAAAGAACGACTGCCATTTCCAAGGTGATCGATATCCTGGATCCGGGCAGTTTTATGGAGATCGGGGAGCATGTATCGGCCAGGTATACTGAGTTCTACCATCCGGATGAGGTTGTTGAATCCGATGGTGTGGTAACCGGTTACGGCACGGTCGAAGGCAACCTCGTTTTTATTTTTGCGCAGGATAATGAGGTCATGGGAGGGACCTTCGGCGAGCAGCACGGCAGGAAGATAGTAGATCTGTATGAGCACGCCATTAAGGCAAGGGCTCCGATCATCGGACTTCTCGACTGCGCGGGCTTCCGTATAGAAGAAGGACTCGACGGACTCTATCAGTTTGCAAAGCTGTATAAGAGACAGGCGGAGGCATCGAAGAAGATCCCGCAGCTTATGGCTGTCATCGGACAGTGCGGAGGCGGAATGTCCATATCCGCAGAGCTCGCAGATTTTGTCTTCCTTGAAAAGGACAAGGGAAGCATCTTCGTTAACCCGCAGGGCGTCGTAGCCAATGCCATCGGAAACAACCCGTACATCCAGGCCAACGATGACGGTACATATGAGTGGGAAGAGATCGTTGAGAGGATCAGAAGACTCATCCGAATCCTTCCTGCAAGCACGGATTTTGCACCGTACATCAAGGACATCAGCGATGAAGAACTGAACAGAGTCTGTCCTGACCTGAGATACAAGCTCGGAGATGCAAGAGCCATTCTCGACGACATCTCGGACAATCACAGGGTAGTTGAGACCGCCAAGGACAGGGGCGAAGACATGATCACCGGGTTCATCAGGATCGCCGGACAGATCATCGGAGTCGCTGCCTGCAACGCGGTAGACGGAGAGAAGAGGATCACGGCAGCAGGATGCGACAAGGCCGCAAGGCTCGTCAATTTCTGCAACAAGTTCAATATCCCAATCCTCACAATCACAGACACAGAGGGATATGATACCAAGTCGGAGAGCGAAAAGTTCATGCCGAGCGCAGCAGGAAGACTTATCAACGCATTCATCAATGCGACAGTTCCTAAGATCAACCTGATCACGGGCACTGTAGTCGGAAGTGCTTACAGTATGCTGAACTCCAAGGGACTCGGAGCTGACTACGTATTCATGTGGGACAGCGCAGACATCAGCATCGTCGACCCGAGACAGGCCACCGAGGTCATCTTCGGAAAGTGGACACCTGAACTGGAGCAGCAGTTCCGTGACTCGCAGACCAACGCTCTCGCACTGGCAAGACACGGTTTTGCCGACAAAGTCATCGCACCTGAAGAATCCAGGAAGTACCTCATCGGAGCTCTTCAGACGTTCATTAACAGCAGGTAGGTGATCGCATGAGTTTTCAGGAAATTGTAAGAATAGCACTGGTCGATACAGTGCTGGGTATGGGGACGGTATTCGCGATACTGATCTTCATATCCATATGCATCTGGATCATGGGCATCCTCTGCAGGGAAAAGCCAAAAGCGGTAACTGCAGCAGAGGCAGCGCCTGCGGCAGATGAAGGCGGCATCTCTCCTGAGATGATAGCGGCCATCACGGCGGCGGTACATCAGTACATCAAGGATCAGAATGCCGGAAACGAAGAAGAATACATTGTCAGGAACGTACGGAGGGCAACATGGAGACATACATCATAAGAGTAAACGGACAGGAGTTCGAAGTAGAAGTAGAAAAGAAAGACGGATCCGGCGCACAGGCTCAGCCTTCAGCAGCTGCAGCACCTGCGGCAAAGCCGGCAGCAGCACCTAAGAGTGCGGCAGCAGGAAGCGGTGCTCCTGTAGTCTGCGGAACATCGGGCAAAGTCTTCAAGATCGTCGCCAAGGAAGGCGACAGCGTCAAGGCGGGAGACACAATCCTGATCCTCGAAGCAATGAAGATGGAGATCCCTGTAGTTGCGCCTAAGGACGGCACAGTCAGCAAGATCGTTGTATCTGAAGGTGACAGCACTTCGTCAGGACAGACAGTAGCATACGTAGCATAGGAGGAACATCATGGGAGAAACCTTATCCAATCTGGCTCACCAGACGGCCTTCTTCAGCCTCTCCCTCGGCAACGTTCTGATGATAGCAGTTGCCCTGGTGCTGATGTATCTGGCCATCGTCAAACAGTATGAGCCGCTCCTTCTCCTTCCGATATCCTTCGGCATGATGCTCGTTAACCTGTACCCGCCGATCATGGAAGAAGGAGGACTTCTGTACTACTTCTTCATGCTGGATGAATGGACGATACTGCCGTCACTCATATTCCTCGGAGTAGGAGCACTGACGGACTTCGGACCGCTCATCGCCAACCCGAAGAGCTTCCTCCTCGGAGCGGCGGCCCAGTTCGGAGTATTCAGTGCGTTCTTCCTGGCAATGCTGATGGGATTCAATGATGCCCAGGCAGCAGCCGTAAGTATCATCGGAGGCGCAGACGGCCCGACCTCGATCTTCCTCGCAATGAAGCTGGGACAGAGAGAGCTGATGGGACCGATAGCCGTAGCGGCTTATTCATACATGTCGCTCGTACCGATCATCCAGCCGCCTATCATGAGAGCTCTGACCACAGAGAAGGAGCGCAAGATCAAGATGGAGCAGCTGAGGGATGTATCGAAGAGAGAAAGAATAATATTCCCTATCATCGTAACAATAATCGTATGTACACTCCTGCCTTCGACAGCACCGCTTATCGGAATGCTGATGCTCGGCAACCTCTTCAGGGAGAGCGGAGTAGTAAGGCAGCTGCAGGAAACAGCATCCAACGCTCTTATGTACATCGTAGTAATCCTGCTCGGAACATCAGTAGGAGCTACAACGAGCGCTGAAGCTTTCCTCAAATGGACAACGATCAAGATCGTAATACTCGGACTCATAGCCTTTGCGTTCGGAACAGCTGCCGGAGTCCTCTTCGGCAAGCTCATGTGCAAGCTTACGGGAGGCAAAATCAATCCGCTCATCGGTTCGGCAGGCGTATCCGCAGTGCCGATGGCAGCGAGAGTTTCGCAGAAGGTCGGTGCTGAAGCAGACCCTACCAACTTCCTTCTCATGCATGCCATGGGACCTAACGTAGCAGGCGTTATCGGAACAGCAGTAGCAGCCGGAGTATTCATGGCGATCTTCGGAGTGTAAGAAAGGATCAGAAATGGGAAATAAACTTAAAATAATGGAGACTGCAATAAGAGACGGACAGCAGTCACTGATAGCGACCAGAATGCCTTTCAGCGACATGGAACCGGCACTTGCTCTTCTCGACAGCGTCGGCTATGACGCAGTAGAGTGCTGGGGCGGCGCTACATTCGATGCCTGCATCAGATTCCTCGATGAGGATCCGTGGGAAAGACTCAGAAAGCTGAGAGATGCTATGCCTAACACCAGACTTCAGATGCTGCTGAGAGGCCAGAACATCCTCGGATACAGACACTATTCGGATGACGTAGTCGACTATTTTGTCAAAAAATCGATCGACAACGGTATCGATATCATCAGGATATTCGATGCACTGAACGACCTCAGAAACCTCAAGACTGCGGTCGATTCGACCAAGGCTTACGGCGGACATGCACAGGTAGCTATGGCATATACGATCGGCGAGCCGTATACACCGGAGTACTGGAAGGACCTCGCTCTGAGGATCCAGGACATGGGTGCTGACTCCATCTGCATCAAGGACATGGCAGGACTCATGGTTCCGGCAGCAGCTACCGAGATGGTAAGCATGCTCAAGGCCAATGTTGAGATCCCTATCCACCTGCACACACACTGCACCAGCGGAGTAGCACCTATCACTTACTACTGCGCTGCACAGGCAGGAGTTGACTGCATCGACACAGCTATCTCGCCGTTCTCAGGCGGTACAAGCCAGCCGTCAACAGAGGTAATGGTCGAGACGTTCAAGGGATCGGACAGAGACACAGGTCTCGACATGAGCAAGCTCGAGAAGATCGCTGCCCACTTCCAGACAGTAAGGGACAACGCCCTCAAGAGCGGCCTCATGAACACCAAGGTCCTCGGAACAGACATCAAGACACTGATCTATCAGGTGCCTGGCGGAATGCTCAGCAACCTCGTATCACAGCTCAAGGACCAGAATGCAGAGGACAAGTACATGGACGTACTGCAGGAGGTCCCTCGTGTAAGAAACGACCTCGGAATGCCGCCGCTGGTAACACCGTCATCACAGATCGTAGGTACACAGGCTGTGCTGAACGTCCTGATGGGCGAGAGATACAAGATCCTCTCCAAGGAGACACAGGAGATCCTCAGAGGCAAGTACGGACAGACTCCGCTGCCTATGAATCCTGAAGTTCTGGCCAGGATCGACCCTTCGGAGATCATCACATGCAGACCTGCAGACCTCCTCGAGCCTGAAATGGCCAAGATGGAAGAGGAGATTGGAGATTACAAGGAGCAGGAGGAGGACGTGCTGACATACGCACTCTTCGGACCTGTTGCTATAGAGTACTTCAAGAGAAGAGCCGCGCTCAGGAACAAGGTTGATCCTGATGCGATCGACATGAAGAACAAAGCATATCCGGCGTAATTGAGATACGGGCCGCGGCAGCACACCAAGTCAATTACGCAGTAATTACTAATAAGCGAGGTGATTTAAATGGGTTTTGTAAAGGAAAACGGCAGGACTATTCCTGTTGCTGACAAAGTATTCGCTCTTAACGGACGCGCCAAGGCTGCGACTGCCGAAAAGGGCAAGGATGCTGTCATTAACGCCGTTATCGGCGCTCTTCTGGATGACAACGGAGATCTCGTAGTAATGTCATCTGTAATGGATGCCATCAAGACTCTCGGGCCTGCTGACTATGCAGAGTACGCTCCTATCGCAGGAACACCTGCATTCAAGGAAGCCGTTCAGAAGGCTCTCTTCGGAAAGTTCCAGCCGAAGGGATTCGTACGCGTATGCGCTACACCTGGCGGAACAGGCAGCATCACCAACGTTATAGAGAACTACTCGGACTTCGGCGACAGCGTTCTGACTCATGACTGGTGCTGGGCTAACTACAGAAACATCTGCAGTGAGAACGGCCGCAATCTGGCGACTTTCAGATTCTTCGATGAAGACGGAAAGTTCGACAGCGCTGATCTCGAAAAGCAGCTGAATGAGCTCGCTGAGAAGCAGGATCAGGTCATCCTGATGATCAACACACCGGCGCACAATCCTACAGGCTACTCACTGTCCCTTGAGGACTGGAGCAATGTTATAAGGATCGTCAATGCCGCAAAGTGCAAAGTAGTCCTCTTCCTCGACGTCGCATACATCGACTATGCAGGCGAGGATGACGAGGTAAGAGCATTCATGCCGATGCTCAAGGAGCTCGGCAGCAACGTTCTCACGATCTACGGCTACAGCGCATCCAAGACACTCACAGCTTACGGCATGAGATGCGGTGCCATCGTATGTGTCGCTCCTGATGAGGAGACAGCAGAGGAGTTCAAGCGCGCTTCCGAGTACATGGCACGTGCGACATGGTCCAACTGCAACCGCTCCGCACAGGTAGCAATGGGCAGGATCTACAGCGATCCTGAACTTCTGGCCAAGGTCGACGAGGAGAGAAGGGGCTACAGAGACATGCTTCTCGAAAGAGGCAGAGTCTTCGAGAAGACCCTGAACGACAACGGCGTAAAGTGCGTACCGTTCAGCGCAGGCTTCTTCGTAACAGTTGCATGTGATGATGCAGCTTCGGTATGTGCAAAGCTCGAGGAGCAGGACATCTACTGTCTTGCATTGCCTAAGGGCATCAGAGTGTCCATCGCATCCATCTCAAAAGAGAAGTGCGTAA
>CAMIWY010000024.1 GCA_946402595.1 uncultured Clostridia bacterium | reverse complement strand
AAGGCACGAGTCTGCAAAACTCTGATCCCCGGTTCAAATCCGGGTGTCGCCTCCAGATTTAACCTCGCATGAATGCGGGGTTTTTCTTTTGCATTGAGAAAAGTATATGCTATAATCTGTATCACTGAATTTCAGAAGGAAATACATATTCCGGTGGAGGGAAACGGACGATGAAAAGAAAAACTCTGGCTAAGTTGCTCATACTGGTTCTGGGTATGATGCCTCTCACACTGTTTACAGGCTGCAGGAGCGGCGTAAACGGTGAGGTCTATGTCTACAGCTATGGTGACTATTTTGACCCTATGGTGGCTGAAGATTTTGAGGCTGAGACCGGTATACGTGTCATTATGGACACCTATGATACAGCTGAAGAGATGTACACGGTCCTTGAGAATAATGCGACCACATATGACTGCATCTGTACGTCTGACTATATGATCGAGAAGATGATACAGAATGATATGGTCGCTGAACTCGATTACAGCACTATGCCGGAGACGAAGAATATCGGCCAGGTATATCTCGATAAAACCGACGTGTTCGATCCTGGCCATTCTCACTCAGTGCCTTATCAGGCCGGTATTGCCGGTATCCTTTATAATACCAAAATGGTCGGAGATACTGAGATCGATTCATGGGAAGACCTGTGGGACGAGCAGTTTGCAGATCAGATGGTCATGCCGGACAGCGTCAGGGACGCGTTCATGATCGCTCTCAAGAAAGACGGTCATTCTCTTAACAGCACCGATGAAAACGAGATCAAGGCAGCTGCAGAAGCTCTTAAGGCGCAGAAGCCTCTTGTTTATAAGTATGCCAATGACTCCGCAAGAGACCTCCTGGCCAACGGCTCAGCGGCTGTAGGCGTTGTCTGGAACGGAGAATATCAGTACACCAAGGATCTGAACGAAGACGTTGAATTTGTCGTTCCTAAGGAAGGAACTGAGTTCTTTATCGATTCATGGGTGATTCCGAAGGAAGCAGTCAACAGGGAAAATGCCGAGGCATGGATCAATTATCTGTGCAAAGCCGAAGTTGCGGCAAAGAATTTCGATTACCTCTACTATACGACACCTAATGAAGCAGCACTCGATGTGATAGAGGATGAGGAAGCGCTCGCGAATGAAGCGATCTTCCCGACTGAAGAAACAATTGCAAAATGCGAATCGCTGAGAATGCTCGACCAGGATGTCACAGACCTGTACAGCAAATACTGGAAGCAGGTCAAAGCAGACTGATGCTGCTGAATGATCAGAGAAGAGGGGGAAACAACCGGTGAAACTGCGGGACAGGTTTGACACACCTGAAAAAAGAAAACACCTTCTGTACAGAATCGCGCTTGTCATAGGCGGAAATTTTCTGTTTGCTGTTGGCGTCAACAGGATCATTTCTCCGATGAACCTGTACAGCAGCGGATTTACCGGCATATCCATGCTCCTGAGACTCTTCATTGTAAAATTTCTGCATTTTCCGCAGATTCCGGGCGTGGATTATCTGGGAATAATATATTTTATTATCAACATTCCGCTGTTTGTTCTGGCGTATAAAGTGCTCGGGAGAGAGTTCTGCGCGACATCGATGGTATCGATCGGCATTGCTGCGCTGGCGATGGCACTTGTGCCCGTGGCAAAGGAGCCTTTGTTTGATGATTATCTTACGGCGTGTCTGGTCGGAGGAATCGTTTCCGGTACCGGTGCGGGCATCGTGCTCAAAGGCGGCACTTCCGGCGGAGGCCAGGATATCATCGGGGTAGCTCTGTCCAAGACGCATCCTAATTTCAGCGTGGGAAAGATATCCATCGCGATAAATGCCGTGATTTATGGTATATGCTTCCTGCTGTTCGACATCCAGACAGTCATATATTCGATGATATACGCTGTTGTAAACGCTCTTGCTCTGGACTACCAGCATACGCAGAATATCAACGTTCAGGTCATGATATTCACCAAGAAGGAAGGAATTACCGACAAGGTCATTCACGAGCTCAGAAGAGGCCTTACATACTGGCAGGGCAGCGGCGGATACACCGATGAAGACACCTACGTTCTTACGACAATGGTGACCAAGTATGAGCTTCCGAGACTCATTGAGATAGTCAGGAGCGTGGATCCGAACGCGTTTGTGATGTCGAACGAGGGAACCAAGATATACGGAAACTTCCAGAAGCGTTTTACGGAATAGAAAGGACTCCTCAGACCTGAGAGATCAGGGGTCAGGAGATCAATACAGGCAAAACAAAATGCGGCAGTGTCAATGCCGCATTTTTGTGTTGATTCCTGTCGTGATGATGCCTATCTGAGGGTCTTCTTTCTGAATGATCGGTCCTTCTTATCTGCCTTTTCATTAGAAGCATCAGCATGTTTTTCTTCTGGGCTTGCCACATCCGGCGGTTCGATAGCATCTGTTATTGAAACCTTTCCGAGCGCGTTGAAGTACTTGTCATAATTTCTCTGATAACTGGCCATATAATCTGCATCATTGGAGTGGTGCAGATCATGAACGTATGAGTGTTCATTACCGAAGATATCCTTATTGGACCCTTCAAGGATGTATACTGCGATATCGCTGCACTTATCTGAGATATGCTCGATATTGGTAAGAATTGCCTGATAGTAGATGCCGTTGACAGCATCGCACAGCTGGTTGACCATCCTGTAAACATGTCTTGCATTCATGTCCTCAATGAGATCGTCGATGACCTCTTCAAGAGGCTCCACCTGAGCTGCAAGCTGATAATTCTTTGTGCGGTATGCTGTGGTGGTCATATTCAGTATTTCATAGATCGCATCGAAAGCTATCCTGAGCTCTGCCATGGCATTGGCTGAGAACTGTTTGCCTGTGTCGCGCATTGCGGCTGATTCTTCAGTAATGTTGACTGCCAGATCCCCGATTCTTTCATAGCATATCAGAGCCTTGAGAAGTGCATTCTGCTGACGGGTGTCTCTGTCGTTGCTGACATGTGGCGATATGGATACGATGTATTTGTTTGCAGCGTCCGTCATGCTGTCGAGCAGACGCTCTCTCTCCTGTATCCTCTGGTCTCTCTTAGGGTCAAAGTCGTAGATCTGATGCACACATGCATCAAAGTTGTGTGCAGCGATCTCGCTCATCTCAAGAACGACTCTTTCGACCTGGGCAAGAGCGATAGCAGGTGAGGCGACAAGACGCTCATCAAGAGCATCCAGTGCTGCGATCGCACTCCTGTCTTCGGCTTCAACTGGCTCATCCTTTATTATTGTCAGTGCAATGTTTTCGAACACTCTGGTAAGCGGAAGAAGCACAATCGCCGGAATCAGTCTGAACAAACCGTGTATATTGGCGACTCCACCGGAGTTGAGCGGCATTGTCCATATGCTGTCGCTTATAAGACCTGAAGTTCTTCCGATAAATACGAGAAGTATTACCAGAACAGCAGCAAAAATGTTGTAGATCACATGCACCATCGCTGTTCGTCTCTGATTGGGTTTTGCGCCGATACGGCTTACGAGATATGTGGTGAGACAGTCACCAATGTTTACACCGATGATAACAGCAAATACTGAATTGAAAGTAACACCTATGGAACTTGCTATCGACTGTATGATACCGATTACAGCAGATGAACTCTGGACTACACATGTAACAAGAACACCTGCGAGGAAACCAAGCGGGTAATTATTGGCAAATGCTGTAAGAAGGCCGCTGAGTGATTCTCCGAACTGTGATACTACATTGCTCATGTAGATAAGCCCCATGAAGAGAATTCCGAATCCGCATGCGATAGATCCTGCGTTTCTCGATTTGGTGGTACCGACGAACATTATGAGGACTATGCCTATGATCAGAGCAAGCGGTGCGAGATTGTCAGCCTTAAAGAAATAGAGAGGGCTGTCCATCCCGGAACTTACGTCCATAAGCCTGATGATCTGAGCGGTGATTGCTGTACCTACATTGGCTCCGAGGACGATGCCTACAGACTGATGGAAGGTAAGGAAGCCTGCTCCTACAAGACCGACCGTGATTACGATCGTGGCTGTGGAGCTCTGAATGATGCATGCCACAAGCATTCCCAGAAGGAAACCCA
Organism: uncultured Clostridia bacterium; assembly: GCA_946402595.1. GTDB lineage: Bacteria > Bacillota > Clostridia > Peptostreptococcales > Anaerovoracaceae > Crickella. The sequence continues at coordinate 6,019 of CAMIWY010000024.1, read as the reverse complement.
TGAAAGGTCTGTTTGTAACCTTTGCAAGTGCATCACGCATTGCGGTGCCTGATGAGCTCTTGAGTCCGTCTCCCATGACACGCATGCCGTACAGGAACATTGCAAGCCCGCCGAGAAACGCTATTACGTTATAGAATATTGCCATATATGATCAATCCTCCGATCAGAGTCTGAATTACTGAAATGCATGAAATTGCAACCGTTTGAATGATTCCAAATTTTCACCAAATATATTATATGTGCAGTCAACGTCCAAGTAAAGAAAGAATAATCAATAATTTCAGAGAGAGAAAACGCCAGGACCTGTTATAATGCTGTTGACATATTCCTACCTTGGTGGTAGGATTTATATCGGCCGTGAGAGACCGCAGCGGAAAGAAGAGCTGCAGGCTGTCCGGCAGAGAACAGGAGGCATCACAATGATGGTTTCAACCAAGGGCAGATATGCTCTGACAGTAATGGTTGATCTGGCAAAGCTGTCCGATGGAGGCTATGTATCTCTTTCAGATATAGCTGAGCGTGAGAACCTCTCAATGAAATATCTCGAGAGCATCATCTCCATTCTGAACAAAGGAGGCCTGCTCCAGAGTCTGAGGGGCAAGAACGGCGGATATAAACTGGCAAGATCACCGGAGGAATACAGTATCAATGAAATTCTGCTCCTGACGGAGGGGACACTTGCACCGGTAAACTGCATAATGCAGGACGGAGTGCAGTGTGAGAAGGCTGCGACATGCAGTACGCTCCCTCTGTGGGCAGGACTTGACAATGTCATTGAACAGTATCTGAGCAAAATCACTCTGGATGACATAATCAGGGGCAATCGCAGGAAGATGCTCGGAGATTACTGTAATCATTGTGATTCTGAATAATATTAAGGAGAAGAGAAGATGAAGGTATATGCGGACAATGCGGCAACTACTTATCTCAGCAAAACTGCAAGAGACAAGCTGATAGAGTGCCTCGACAATTACAACGGCAATCCTAACAGCCTGCACAGCGATGGCCAGCGTACACAGGAAGTACTCGACGAAGCAAGAGAGATCGTGGCGTCCTGTATCAACGCTAAGAATCCTAACGAGATCTACTTTACTTCCGGCGGATCGGAGGCTGACAACCAGGCTCTTCTGAGCGCTGCAAGAGGCCTTGTACGTAAAGGCAAAAAGCATCTCATTACACTCAACATCGAGCATCATGCTATCCTGCACACGATGGCAAAGCTCGAGAAGGAAGGCTTTGAAGTCACATACCTCAAGCCTCAGAGCAACGGCATCGTAGATGTCAAGGACGTGGAAGATGCGATAAGAGAAGATACCGCACTTGTATCCGTAATGTTTGCAAATAACGAGATGGGTGCTATCCAGCCGATCCCTGAGATCGGAGCTGTATGCAAGGAAAAGGGCGTTCTGTTCCACACAGATGCTGTCCAGGCTGCTGCTCATCTCCCTATAGATGTGCAGGCGATGAATATCGATATGCTGTCGATGTCAGGCCATAAGTTCCACGGCCCTAAGGGCGTAGGCATCCTGTATGCACGCAACGGAATCCGCCTCGTGAATGTAATCGAAGGCGGAGCTCAGGAGAGAGGCAAGAGAGCCGGCACCGTAAATGTTCCGGGTATCGCTGCCATGGCTGCTGCACTCAAGGAAGGCTGCGACAATATGGAAGCCAACATGGGCAAAGTAAAAGCCCTGAGAGACAGACTGATCGCAGGACTTAAGGACATCCCTTACTCACAGCTCAACGGCGACCCGGTCAGAAGACTTCCTGGCAACGTCAACTGGTCATTCGAGGGCGTTGAGGGTGAAAGCCTTCTCCTGCATCTCGACATGTACGGCATCGAGTGCTCATCCGGATCAGCCTGCACCAGCGAGTCCCTTGACCCGTCCCACGTTCTCGTTGGGATGGGAGTTCCTGTAGAGGCAGCACACGGTTCGCTGAGATTCAGCCTTGACATCAATAATGATGAAGAGCAGGTGGATTACATAATCGAGAAGGTACATCAGGTAGTTGAGTACTACAGATCGATGTCGCCATACTGGGAAGACCTGCTTACAGGCAAGAGAGAACACTGTGTTCCGGAGCATGCCTGATTAAACTGACAGTAGAATACAACGGAAATGTAGATATATAAGGTGAAAGGAGACAAGAAATGTCACTGTATACAGATAAGGTAATGGATCATTTTGAGCACCCTCGCAATGTAGGAGTTATTGAAGATGCTGATGGTATCGGCGAAGTAGGTAATCCTCTCTGCGGAGACATCATGAAGATGTATCTCAAGATAGAAGACGATAAGATCGCAGACGTCAAGTTCAAGACTTTCGGATGCGGCAGCGCTATCGCTACAAGCTCCATGGCAACTGAGCTTATAAAGGGAAAGTCTCTTGATGAGGCTCTTGAACTTACCAATAAGGCTGTAGTTGAGGCTCTTGACGGACTTCCTGCAAGAAAGATCCACTGCTCAGTTCTCGCAGAGGATGCTATCAAGGCTGCTCTGGTCGACTACTATACAAGAAGCGGCAGAGAGATGCCTGAGAGCCTTGTAGGTTTCGAACCACACGAAGACTAGTTTTCTATACCACATGGTCAGGATATCAAGATAATTAATAGCAAAAACAAACCGCCCGCTTGTATAATAGAGCGGGCTTTGCTATTGCGCATTGTATATTATTTATACAAAAAATTAACCACTATTATTGTATAATATTGTTGTATTTACTTAAATGACTGTCTCAATGACGAATTGCGGCAGCAGAGAGGAAAGGTTGATGAGCAGAAGAAAAGCAATGAAACTCGCGTCAAGAGGAAAAAGATTCGGCGCGGCATGCATAGATATGGTCATTCCTGCAGTATCATGCTTCATAGCGTTTGTTGCAGCTGTCGTAATGATCGCGAATGAGATAGCATACGGGAATTACGGTTACGGATTCGGGGCTCCGGGTTTCGGATACGGCTATGGATACGGATATAACAGCGGTCTTTCAGCCGGAACTGTTGCGGCACTCATCATATCCATGCTTCTGAGTATTGCGTACCTGGTAATACAGCTTGTATTTTTCAATAAGTCAAAGACCATAGGAAAAGCTGCTCTCGGTCTGCAGGTCGTATCGAGTAAAGACGGCGAGCCGATCGGTTTCTGGAAGATGCTGTTCAGGGAATGGATCGTAAAAGGTGCTTCGGGTTCAGTATTTCTTCTCGGATTCATCTGGATCCTTATAGATGATAGGAACAGAGGATGGCACGACAAGATCCTGGATACCTATGTAGTTGATCTGAAAGAGTCTGAAGCAATGAATGCAGCCTCAGGCCGGCAGGCTTCAGCGGCAAGACCTGTTCCGGCGGCTGAACCGGTGCAGAGACCGGCACCTAAGTCTGCACCTGTACCGGTGACAGCAGATACCCCGGAACCTAAATCTGCACCTCTGCCTGTTACAGTCAATACCTCCGTACCTCAGAAGACAGCCGTAAGTGAACCTGTGTCCGCGGGGGAAACTGCTGCAGTGGATGAGAAGCCTTCAGTGATCGAGCTTCCGGGCAGCGTGCTTGACGTAGCAGATGTTGTAGTAGAGACAGCAAAGCAGGCAGCAGCAGAAACTGCTGACAGGACTGATTATGACACAGTCAATGCAAGGACGGACGATATAGATGAACAAAAGTAAAGTAGCTCACAAGGAGCATCTTGCAAACGATGTTTACAAGATCACATTCAGCACAGATGACTGCAGATTCAGGAGACCCGGACAGTTTGCGATGATAGAGGCCGGCGGGCTTGTAAGACCTTTTCCTGTCTGTGATTATGACAGCAACCGGTTTTCAGTAGTATTCAGGGCAGATTGTGAGGAAGGGGAGCAGCTTCTTGCTACAGAGGTAGGCACTGAGGTCGGATCGATCACAGGACTCGGGAACGGGTTTAATGTAGACGAAGTTCCGGACGGGGCATATCTTGTTGCAGACGGCGCAGGAGTAGCTGAGATGCTCGAACTCGCCAGATGCCTTCTCACAAGAGGCAAAAGTTTCAAGGTTGTTCTCGGCTATGATACAAAATCTGACATATATATGGTCGAATCCTTCCGTACGATCTGCAATGAGATTGAGGTGCTGACTCTTGACGGCAGCAACGGAAGAGAGGGGACTGCGGCTGATGTGATACGTGATGCCGAATATGTATGTGCAAGCGGATCACTGCCAATGCTGAAAAAACTTGTACTCAGATGCAGTAAGGGACAGTTCAGTCTCAGCAACCAGATGCTCACGACATCAGAACCGGAAGGGGAGCTCATCGTGCCGACAAGGCTCGGCGACACAAGCTCCATAAATGACGGGCCGGTATATGATAAGAATGAGATCAGGTGGAATGAGCTGAGCAGCTGATCACTGATCACAACTGAATAACACGTAATTCAAAAGACCGGATTTCGCAGTATGCGTCATCCGGTCTTTTATGCTTCAGGGTCGATGCCTTCAATGGTTCCGTCTGCGGCTCTGCTCTGGATCGCATTAAGACCGCTGAGAGCCTCGCCTGTAGCAGTGAGGGCTGTCTCAAGGACTTCGTCTGTCTGAGTCATCATCTTTGCATATTCGGCAGCTGCATCAGGATCGTGCAGCTGCATGAAGGTGTAGTTGATGGCATCGGCAATTGCTTTTGCATTCTTGTCAAGATATTTGTCGAACCTGTAGTTGTCATCGTCGCTGCTGAGAAAGCCTACTTCGATCAGTACAGAAGGCATCTCTGCCGCAGCGTTCTCTTCATAATCGTCATCAGGGTCTACAAGCGTTCCTGCTCTTATAGTCCTCTCTTTGAAACCTGCTCTTCCGAGAAAGTGCATGATGTTCTCACCGAGAAGCCTTGATTCCTTATCATTCTCCTTAGGAATGAAGCCCTCGACGCCCTGACCGCCGCTGTCGGCTTTGTTGCGGTGAATGGAAACGAAGAGCTGTGCACCGGCTTTGTTGGCCATCAATCCGCGCTCGGTCCTGTCTACCATCTCATCTTCAGTGCGGGACATCACTACCTTGAAGCCCAGCGTTTCAAGCTGATTCCTGACGGCAAGTCCTAGCTTCAGAGTGTCGTCCTTCTCGTATCTGTCATTATCATCATCTGATCCTGAGTCCATTCCTCCGTGACCGGGGTCGATGAAGATGATGCCGCGGGTTTCACCTGATGCGGCTGCACCTGCAGACTTTTTATCCTCAGCGGACTTCTTTCCGCCGTGACCGATCACTTTGACCAGAACGAAAACGAGCACGATAAGAAGCAGGAGTATAATGAACATCCTGCGCCTTCGCCGCCGAAGCCTGCGTTGTTTTTCTCTTTTTCTGCGGATCAGTATCTCTCTGATCTCAGCATCGCTAAGCTGCATTTGATCCTCCGTTTCCGGACCTGTTTATACGAATACTATAATAAGTTAATTGCCCAAATTAATCAAACATATTGTGCTGTTTTTCTTCATTAATCCATAAATATTGTGGTACAATTAATTCGGTCGGGACCTGCGGGATCATTGAGGATACGCAGACGGCCGGGTATTCGCATCTCCCGGCTGAGCCCGGACTGCCACTGATGTTTTACTGTTGACTTTTTGATACTGCAGTAGTACAATTTCTGCGTTGCGGTTAAGACTGCAGTAATCCAAGGACGTCAGGAGGTGAGACAAGAAGATGGCAAAGGTAATCGTTAAAGAGAACGAGAGCTTGGAAAGTGCTCTTAAGAGATTTAAGAGATCTTGCGCTCGCGACGGCGTCATGGCTGAGCTTCGCAAGAGAGAGCATTATGAGAAGCCAAGCGTAAGACGTAAGAAAAAGTCTGAGGCTGCCCGTAAGAAGGCTCGCAAGTACTAATTAGCTATAACAGATGCGAACTCCGGAATGGCGTTCGCATTTTGCTTTTATAAGGAGCTTTCCGCAGGGAAACGGAAGGCGGGAAGGAGACAAAACTATGGGACTCAAAGAACAGCTTATGGCAGACTACAAGGAAGCCATGAAGAACCATGATTCTGTAAAGAAGGAAACAGTCAAT
>CAMIWY010000023.1 GCA_946402595.1 uncultured Clostridia bacterium | reverse complement strand
ATTTTACATCAGACGAGATGAAGGCAAAATGCAGCGGCATCACCTTCGTGACTGCGACTGACGGCAACCACGGTAAGGGTGTTGCGTGGGCGGCAAAGCTGTTCGGCTGCAGCTCACACGTATACATGCCGGTTGGCTCTGTTGAAGAGAGAAGGCAGGCGATAGAGGATGCGGGTGCCGAGAGCGTCATCATCACGGATCTCAACTACGACAAGGCTGTGGATCTCGCTGACAGGATGGCTCATGAGAACGGATGGATCCTCGTGCAGGATACAGCGTGGGAAGGCTACGAAGATATTCCGACCTGGATAGTCGACGGCTATCTGACCATGGCTGCGGAGATATATGAGCAGCTGGGCGGCGTGGTACCGACTCATGTCTTCCTTCAGGCCGGAGTAGGGGCTATGGCAGGCGGAGTGCTCGGATACCTCTCGAACGTGTTCGCGGACAAAGAGCCTGTTTTCACCATAGTCGAGCCTTCGACAGTCAACTGCCTGTACATTTCTGCGGCAGCAGGCGACGGCAAAGCGCATTCGATAGAAGGCGACCCGGTGACCATAATGGCGGGTCTCAACTGCGGCACGCCGTGCGCGATAACCTGGCCGGTCATAAGAGACAGGGCGGAATTCTATTGCGCATGCGATGATGTGGTTACGGAGAATGCGATGAGAGCGCTGGCTCACCCTGCCGGAAGTGACAGGGTCATAGTGGCAGGGGAAAGCGGAGCCGCAGGCTGCGGCGCGTTCCTCGAGATCATGAAGGACGGGAACGCGAAGGCAGCGCTCGGTATAGACGCAGATTCAGTAATACTTTGCATCAGCTCAGAGGGCGATACAGATAAAGAGAATTATCAGAGAATAGTAATGTTCTAGATTCCTGAACAGGAAATAGAGTTTTAAGAATGAAACAGCGGCGGCATTGTGATATATTATGTTACATGCCGGACCGCTGTTTTCTATTTGCGGCCGGATGAAAGAGGTTTTTCCGGAGTGGAGTACAGATAACAGGATGATAAGGGGACTCGGGACTCTGATCAACGCGGCCGCGATAATCGCGTCGGGTGTGCTCGGAGTCACATTCAGACAGTTCATAAAGGAAAGCTATCAGGAGACCATGCTCAAGGCGACGGGGTTTGCCGTCATGTTCATGGGCGCGGCGGGGTCGCTTTCCAAGCTGATAATAATAGAAGAGGGCGGAAAGTCGCTCGGAACGACCGGGACAATCAACATCGTCATCTCGCTTGCTCTCGGCGGGCTCATCGGCGAGATAATAGACATAGACGGGCTCTTCCAGAGATTCGGCGCATGGCTCAGGCACAAGTCGGGGAACGACAGCGACAACCAGTTCATCAACGGCTTTGTCACAGCCTCGCTGACTGTGGGCATCGGCGCGATGGGAATCATGGGCTCGATAAACGACGGCATATACGGCGACTACGCGATACTTGCGGCCAAAGCGACCATAGATTTTGTCATAATCCTCGTGATGGCGTCGTCGATGGGCAAAGGCTGCGCTTTCTCGTCGATCACCGTCCTTGTGACGCAGGGGTCGATCACGGCTCTGGCGGCGGCTTTCGGCGGGATGCTGACCGACGCGATGCTTACGAACATAGCGATGACCGGCGGGATACTCATCTTCTGCATCGGCATCAACCTCGTATGGGAGAACACGATAAAGGTGGCGAACCTGCTGCCGGCACTCGTGGTGACATGCATAATAGCACTGATATGACAGTGGGTGTGTCAATGGGGACAGTCCTTTTTGACACACTTTTTTGATGCGGCGAAAAGATGACAGTGAGAACCGTCCCCGGTGTCATCTTGTGATACAATAGGAAGCAGAATGGGATGTGTCAGAAAGGACCATCCATTGTGGCACATTATTAGTGGAGGCCGGCGCTTTCCGGCGCTTTATGGGAGGCAATCAAATGGCTGGCGAACGCAGAGGTGACAACCAGAAACTCAAAATGCTCTATCTGGTGAAGATCTTCTCGGAGGAGACTGACGACAATCACGCGCTTACGATGGCGCAGATAATCGCGATGCTCGGCGGTTACGGGGTCAACGCGGACCGCAAGACGCTGTACCAGGATTTTGACGAGCTGAGAAAATTCGGCTTTGACATAATCGGGCAGCAGGAGGGCCGCAACCACTACTATTACCTCGGCAGCAGGGACTTCGAGCTGCCTGAGCTCAAACTGCTGGTGGACTCGGTCCAGTCGGCAAAATTTATTACGGACAGGAAGTCGAGCCAGCTGATCCGCAAGCTCGAGTCGCTGGTCAGCAGGTACGACGCAGGCAAGCTCCACAGGCAGGTCATCATGACGGGCCGCGTCAAGACGATGAACGAGAGCATCTACTACAATGTCGACAAGCTCCACGAGGCCATCGGTGCCAACAGGCAGATCAGATTCAAATACTTCCAGTGGAACCTGAAAAAGGAGATGGAGCTCCGCTTCGACGGCAGGTGGTACACGCTGAGCCCGTGGGCTCTGATGTGGGACGACGAGAAGTATTATCTCGTTGCCTATGATGCAAAATACGATATCATGATCCACTACCGTGTGGACAAGATGCTGAATATTGAGATCCTGGATGAGAAGAGAGAGGGGCAGGAGCAGTTCAAAGCGTTCGATGTCCCGCGTTACACCAACAAGCTGTTCGGGATGTTCGGCGGCGAGGAGTCCCGTGTCACGCTGGAGGCGGAGAACCATATGGTCGGAGTCCTCATCGACCGTTTTGGCAAGGACATAATAATCGCGCCTACAGATGATGAGCATTTCCGTACGACAGTCACCGTGGCGGTCAGCAACCACTTCCTCGGGTGGATCATTTCGCTCGGAGGCAGCGTGAAGATAGTCGGGCCGGAGAGCGTGGTTGAGCAGATGCGTAAGCTGATAAGCGATCAGGCTGAACTGTATTAGGCGGAAGGGGACGGGCCCGCCGGATGCGGGCGCAGGCCCACTGGGCGTGGGTGTGTCAAAAAGGACCGTCCCATCTGACACAAGGGCGGCCCCATCTGGGGAGCGTGCCCGCTGATATTGGGAAAGAAAGAAATGAAAAAGAACTATGATATCGTGTGTATAGGTATGGCGATAATGGATTCTATAATACGGGGATTTGAACCTGAGCCGGTCCTGTCGGGGTACAGGGCGGAGTCGGGCACGCTCATGGCTGGCGGGGACGCGGTCAATGAGGCGGTTGCTGCGGCCAAGCTCGGCCTCGGGACGGGGATACTGTGCTCGCTGGGCACGGATGCGGCAGGTGACATGATAGAGGCCGTGCTGGCCGCTGCCGGCGTCGGCACTGACCTCATACAGCGCCCGGATGACCATCCGACGCCGGTCACGACCATCTTTGTAAAAGAGGACGGCAACCGCCGCTCCATCACCAACCAGGCACACAGCTACAACTTCCACCCTGAGCAGTACATGGACCTCTTTGACGCCAGGGCCGTAGTACTCGGCTCGCTGTTCAGGGCGCCTTTCAATGACCCTGATGTCATAAGGGAAGTCCTTACAGTTGCGAAGCTGCAAGGCATGCTCGTCTTTGCAGACACCAAACTGCCTAACTTCAGGCGCCTAAGCCTGGACGACATAGAAGGCATGCTCCCGATGATCGACTTCATCACACCGAACCTCGATGAAGCCGAGCACTACACGGACAAGAGCCGCGTCCAGGACATGGCGGACGTTTTCCTCGAAAAAGGAGTAAAGAACGTCATAATCAAGATGGGAGCAGACGGATGCTACTTTAAGGGCCGCGGCAACGGATCCGGAACCCTGGAATTCCGCGTACCTGCATTCACCGTAGACACTGTCGACGCAACAGGTGCCGGCGACAACTTCATCGCCGGTTTTGCCTCAGAGATCCTCCGCGGATCGGACATAAAAAAAGCGCTGCAGTTCGCAAGCGCATGCGGAGCCATATGCACCACCGCAGTCGGTGCCGGCACCGCTCTTACCGGCCGCAGCCAGGTAGAGGAGTTCCTCGCAGAGCGGAACGTATGATGTGTCAAAAGGACCGTCCCTTCCGGCACATCTTCTGACACACAAGTGACGCACCATATGACGGACAAAAAACGGGACCGCCCGAGGGCGGCCCGTTTATATTGCAGACAGATACTTTGCGAGGGGCTGCGAAGCACTGTCGCAATATCAGAAGGGATTAGTATAGAAATAAATCATATACATCCTTTGCCATTATCTCAAAATCGGAAATAACGACAATTAGCGGATTCCATTAAGCGAAATCTGTGTTCCGTTCAGCGGAACAATAACGCCCGTTTAACTCCCGTTTTGCGCTGCTGTTCCGTTATGCAGAATACCTATAGGAATATGGTGGAAAAGTTGGAAATATCCTTTTGACATGCCGGATTTATATGATAGAATAACGCATCAATTGAACTGACCCCCCACAGGAGGTGAGCCTAATGCCGGAAAATGTAAGAAGTACAGAGAGAGCGCTTGATCTTCTCGAGATACTGTCAGAAGAGCGAGGAGCAATCAGCCTGACTGAACTGGCCTCCCGGGCATCTCTCAGCAAGACCACGGCGCACCGCCTTATGCAGACTTTGTGCGCAAGAAACTATGCGATCAAGACAGCGGATTCCAAGTATCTGGTCGGACCCAAAGTGATCGAGCTTGCCAGCTATCACATCGAGCACCTGGAACTCTACAACATCGCCAGGCCATACCTTTCCGAACTGTATTCCGCGTACAAAATGACCGTGTATCTCGGCAAGGTCGTGAACGGCAAGGTGGTGTATGTCGAGGTCGTTGACCGGAAAACGCTGTATATGCGCGAAGAGGAATCCGGTCTGGGCGTTCCGGCTTATCCGGCATCCATCGGCAAGTGCATGTATGCTGCGATGTCAGGCGATGAGATCGACGAGATGCTCTACAACCATCCGCTCGAGCGCTATACAGATAAGACAATAACCGATCCGGCCGAATACAAGAAGGTTCTGATGCAGGTCAGAAAAGACGGCTGGGCTATAGACGATGAGGAGTATCTCCGCGGAAGCAGATGTGTCGGCGCTCCTGTATATGACTACACGGGTGCAACGATCGCATGCATAGCGATGAACGGCGATCTGGATGAGCTTTCGGATGAAAAGCTGCCGATCATCGTTGAAGCAGTAAAGAACACCGCCGCCCTGGTGTCCAAGGGCATGGGATACCTGCCATAAAGCAGACTCCACTTTCCGGATGTGCTTAAGGAGCGGTCTGCAGGACACAGCGAAAAGAATTTACCACACATACCATAGTGACAGAGGCTCCGGCTTCTGTCACTTTTTCAATGCGCTGGCATGAGGTATAATCTTGGAAAAGGAAAATTGAAATCATGTCAGATAAAGAAAAACTGAGAGAATACCTGAATACGAGAAGGCAGTTCTGGCCGTATGAGGACAGTTACCATGTCGACAAAATGGGAGCCCACCGCTTTATGGCGAAAATCGGCGATGAGCTTGCAGGGCTGTCATATGCCGAAATCATCGAGCCTGGCAGAGAGGCGCGCATGAAGATGAACCTCAAAGCCGCATACAAGGAATACGGCATCGGCACTGAGCTGCTGGAGCTGCTGATGGACGACCTGATAGCTTCGGGTTTCGAGATGATACGCTACGAGATCGGCAGGGAGTATTATGCATTCCAGATATATCAGAACCTGGGATTTGAGGTCGAGAGCCAGGATCTGGATACGGTAAGATTCGTGTGGCGGAGGAAACATTGAAGCACCGTTCTCGACGATCAGGTATTACAACAATAAAGAAACCGGAAATAGCATCGGAACACAAGTTGATTGGTGAGGAATAAGGTAGAAGAACTGATGAAAAATGACAATGCTAAAAACATATATGGCCGCAATGTCTTCGTGACCGGGGCTTCCTCCGGTATTGGAGAGGCGTGCGCGAGGATGTTCGCTGAGAACGGCTGCAGCGTGACCGGTGTTTCGAGAAATATCGAGGAGGGCAGCAGGAAGTATCCGGGCGGAGGCAGCCTCACTACCCGCAGACTTGATGTGACTGATGAAGAGGCAGTCAGGAAGTTCGTGGAAGAGCTGCCTGCTGTGGATATCGCTGTCCTGTGCGCCGGCATGGGAGTAGCAGGTCCGGCCGAAACCACTTCTCAGGACATGACCCGCAAACAGATGGAGGTCAACTATTTCGGCACGATCAATGCCGCACAGCCGTGCCTGACAAGGATGCGCAGGCAGGGGCGCGGGCTGCTGATCGTCATAGGGTCGATCGCCGGCAGGGTATCCATTCCTATGCAAAGCCAGTATTCTGCGAGCAAGTATGCTCTCGAGGCTTTCACCGATGCAGTCCGCATGGAGATGAAGCCGTATGGTGTCAGGGCGACGATCATTGAGCCCGGCGATACCAAGACAGGCTTCACCGCAGCCCGCGAGACTCAGGATGAGGCGGCCGGCGGTTACGGAAGCATAGTAAGGCGCAGCGTTGCCAAGATGGAGGCTGACGAGCAGAACGGCAGGTCGCCTGAGAGCGTCGCCAGAGTTGCTCTGGCCCTCGCCGGCCGCAAAGAGCCGCCCGCACGAGTACCTGTCGGTCTCGAGTACAAAGCACTGATGGTGCTCCTGCGTATACTCCCGGACAGCACCAAAGAGTTCATTTTGCGCAGAATGTACCTGCCAAAGAAATAAGGAGATTGCGCGATAAAAAGACACAGATAACCGGAGTAGATAAGCAGATAATATGAAACTGAGACCATATATAGAAAGTGATGCTGAAACAATATGCAGCTGGGTCCCGGATGAGGATTCGATGTACGAGTGGTCGGCTGACAGGATCGCAAAGTTCCCGTTCACCGGCGAGGATATCCATGCCCACCATACGAGGACGATGGCGGAGGAACGCTTCACACCTTACACCTTTGTAGATGAGGACGGCGTTCCTGTCGGACACATCGCGATCCGCTATCCTGACGTAAGTGATGATACATATGTAAGATTTGGCTATGTCATCATTGACCCGGCGAAAAGGCGACAGGGCCTCGGCAGCAGGATGCTTGAAGCCGCCTGCGACTTTGCCCGGAATGAGCTTCACGCAGACACGACATCACTCGCCGTGTTCACGCGCAATGAGAAAGCAATGAGATGTTACGCTGCTTCCGGCTTCAGACCGACTGGCGAGGCGGAAGTCTACTCGCTGCCCGGACGTGAATGGGAGTGCGTAGTGCTTGAGAAGAGCATCAAGTGATGAGCCTGCTTATAGTGCAAATGGGGAACAGATAGTATAGGAAATGATGCAGAAAGTAATTGCTGATAAAAGAATAATAGGCGGCCGTGAGTGCCTCATATATGACTGCGGCTCGCCGGAGGTGCTGCTGATCCAGCCGGTCGATGACCATGATATCGAGGTGCTGGACAGCGAAGTGAATAGGATCTGCGAGCTTGTAAATAAGGGCTTCACGCTGGCAGCCTTCAGGGTGAACGACTGGAATACCGACCTGTCGCCATGGGAGGCGGCGCCGGTATTCGGAGACGCGGGATTCGGCAGCGGGGCGGAGGATACGCTGAAGTATATCCTTGAGTCGCTTATACCTGAATTGACCGGGTATGGTAGCAGCGCTGGGACGGAGCACAATACTGAACTATACCTCGGCGGTTACTCGCTCGCTGGATTCTTCTCACTGTGGGCGGCGTATAAGACAGACCGCTTTGCGGGAGTCGCTGCAGTCTCGCCTTCAGTATGGTTTCCGGGATGGATGGATTTTGCCCGCGAACACAGCATCCGGACACCGCGCGTATATCTCAGCCTCGGCGACAAGGAGGAGAGGACACGGAATCCGGTGATGCGCACAGTCGGCGACAACATCCGCGCGCAGCTCGAACTGCTCGAGAGCGATTCCGGCTGCACCGCCTGCACCCTCGAGATGAATCAGGGCAACCACTTCAGGGAGCCGGATCTCAGGACTGCAAAGGGCTTTGCATGGCTGCTGCAGTGAATAATGTCTGCGTGGTTGAGATAGATGCGGTGAAAGTGTATTATACATGCGTGGCTGAGGACCGGAGATTCACATTAAGGAACGAAATAGCTTTTGAACAATAAGACCAAAGGAATATTTTTCATAATAGCATCAGCTTTCTTCTTCTCGCTGATGTCGCTGTTCGTAAGAATGGCGGGCGACCTGCCGACGATGGAGAAGGCTTTCTTCAGGAATGCGATAGCAGCTGTGTTTGCTATCGTTATTCTTTCGCGTACGCCTGAGAAATTCCACATCCGCAGGGAGAGCTGGCCGGATCTCATCAAAAGGTCAGTGTACGGCACGATGGGCGTTATCTTAAACTTCTGGGCGATCGATCACATAGCGATAGCCGATGCGAGTGTGCTGAACAAAATGTCGCCGTTCTTTGCGATAATCATGTCTGTGATCATTCTCAAAGAGAAGGTGACAGGGAAAGACTGGATGATCGTAGTTGTTGCTTTCCTGGGAGCTGTGCTTGTAATCAAGCCTACCGCAGGGATCGCGAGCATCCCGGCTTTCGCAGGGCTCCTGTCTGGCTTCGGCGCCGGCGCTGCATACACATACGTGCGCAAACTCGGGCTCAGCGGGGAGCGCGGCCCGGTCATAATAATGGTCTTCTCGCTCTTCTCGTGCATCGTGTGCCTGCCGTTCATGCTCTTTGACTTCCATCCGATGACCATGACCCAGCTCCTGATACTGCTGGGCGCAGGAATGGCTGCGATGGGAGGCCAGCTGACGATAACGGCCGCGTACACTTATGCGCCGGCCAGGGAGATATCCGTATATGACTATACGAATATCCTGTTCACCGCGGCATGGGGATTCATCGCCTTCGGTGAATTGCCGGACGTCGTGAGCATCTGCGGTTATGTAATAATCATTGCCATGGCAATACTGAAATGGCGCCAGCAAACTTCATAGTGATTCGTTTTGTGATCCGCCGCGGGAGACTGCGGTCAGACGGGCAAAACGGGTTTAATGCGTTTAAGACAGGCTCTCCGGGGGCCTGCTTTTTTTGCTCTTTTTTGCGGGTTTTCAGCCATTGAGGAGGGATGTGCATGATTGAGTGACTATTTTGGGACTTGTCACGCTGTACTATGTAGTCAGATGAAACACACAGATATTCGGGGTGCATTTCAATCAGCGATAGATGCTATGGAATGGAGAAGGAGGCAGTAAGATGACCGCAAATAAAGATATTAATAGACAGATCGCATTAAGAGATATCGGCATTCTGGTCGGAAGGCATGTGGCTGTTATACTCGGCATGTGCCTGGCAATAGTCTTCTCCGGAGGCTTCGGAATCATGTAGGCGGGCAGCCCGGTAGGAAGATCATAGTAAACCGGTTAGATTTGTGATCACGGATGGGCGGGTTATAGGCCCGCAATAAAATATTGGCATCCCTCATTTAAGCGGGCGGTATCCGGGACTGGTTCCCGGGCTGCCCGCTGAACTCTTTTTTGCTTATCACCGATGGGGCGGTCTGATGTGTTTTCCCGATTCATTCATAGCAGCAGTATACAGAAAAAGGAAATAATCAGAAAAAAGGTACCTTTCCAATGGAAAAATAGAATATATGCACCTTTTTTACTTTTGTTCCTTCATTTCTGCTGCAGTTCTGTTCCGAAACGATAACTGCAAGGAAAGGAATCTTTAGAATTTGATCAATCAGCCTTTTCTTTGACCATTGATCCATGTAAAACAGGTAAAAAAACGCCCATTACTTCAACTTCTATTTCAAAAGCAACGTTTAGAAAACGGAGCAGATTCAAAAGGTACATATATTTTGTCTTTTTTCTGAGATGGCACCTTTTTGTTCTGACTTTCCTGATTTAGGTAATCATTTTCACTCTATGCCTCCTGAACTCTTTTTTTGACGGGCATGATAAACTATGTGTGTCATTAATGTTTCAGTCGGAAAGAAGAGGCTGCGCGAGCAGTCGTATATGAATAATACTGAGACGAGTGCGATCTTACTGGCTGAAAGAGGATATCGGAAGAGAGGACAGAGGTATGAAGAAAATCGTTGCAATTAACTGCAGCCCGAGGACTGTGTGGAATACGGCTACTCTTGTGCAGGACGCGGCTGAGGGCGCGAAGGAGAA